>NZ_PJBE01000013.1:3300000-3585644 GCF_002836205.1 Shewanella sp. Choline-02u-19 | reverse complement strand
AGCTGATCCAGCGGCATACAAGTATTGTGGAATTGTTGACGAGTCACTTCTACCAGTTTAAATGGTCTCATTAGGTTCATATTTATAGATGGTGCAACCACAGATTGAGTCGTCCTGTTGATGGGAAAACAGTATCGAATAGATAGCGTATTAAAATAGTTTTAGTTTTAGCTTTACGAAACGATGTTCTCGTCGGAGCCCGAAGCCTTCAGCAGCCTAAACGTTGCTTGATCCTAAAACCTCAGTAATGATGTCTCATAAATTTTGAGATTAGTTCATATTGATACGTTCAGATGCGAGGTGACCAGTGGTTTTATAGATTGGCTAAGTCTTTATTTAGGCCAAGTTAATGAATGACTTTTAGAGGCACTATGTATTTATATTCCAACAGTATTTTTACATGGCGATAATTGTGATTACGATGCGAGGTTTATTTGAGGTTGGCCTAGATACGATAAAACCTAAAAATAGAGGCTCTATCGTATTATTAGTTCATATCAAGTAGCAACCATTGCTAAGTCTAGTGGTTATTTTGCAGATATGACATCGGCTGATTTAAAGTGCTCTGAGCTGTTATGAGCCTTGGTAATCGAGTTGTCGCCAAGCTTCATAGCTGATGATAGCAACCGCATTTGAAAGATTAAGGCTGCGACTCGTCGACATCATAGGAATACGCAAACGTTGTTCAGTCGGAATTGAGTCTATTATATCAGCAGGTAAGCCTCTGGTTTCTGGACCAAATAACAACACATCATCTTGTTTAAAGCTGAGTTCTGAATGTGGGCGACTGCCTTTGGTCGTACAAGCCATAATTCGCTTGCCTTGCATTGCTTCGAGAAAAGACTCGAAGTTTTTATGATGAATTACATTAGCCAAATCTGCATAATCTAGCCCGGCGCGGCGCAGCTTTTTATCTTCTAAATCAAAGCCCAAAGGCTCAATTAAGTGCAGTTTGCAGCCATTATTAGCGATTAATCTGATTATATTACCGGTGTTAGGGGCTATTTCGGGTTCGTAAAGCGCTATATGAAACATGCTGGCCTGCCTAAAAATGTATGAGCTGAGATTATTTTAATCTGTAATGGAGAGCATGAAAGCTCTTATTTGATCATTACTTAATGAATAATTCATTATACGGCAAAAAGTGGGTAGCGGAAAATAGCAGTGTAGCGTGAAGTGGCCCGTGAATATGAGAAATGCAGATATCCTCTTAAGCTATTTATCTCTATATTTGAGTAGATAGATACACTGGTTACCTATGAGCATTGTAATGGATCTCGCTAAACTTTCACGGATCAGTATGAAGCATCTGATCACCTTGCATGTCATGCTAGATACGCTAAGCGTAACTGCGAGTGCGGAACGATTATGCTTAAGCCCCTCGTCAGTGAGTAAAACGCTAAGTCAACTACGGCAAAGTCTTGATGATGATCTGTTTTATCGGCATGGAAACAAGCTTGTAGCAACCCCTTTGGCACGCCGTTTAGGTCCAAATGTCCACCAAATTATCAGTGATATGAACCTATTAGTGACCCAAGAGGCTTTCAGCCCTGCGGCCTATAAAGGTCGATTTTCCTTGGCGATGCGAGAAAGTACCTTTGAGCTACTTGCTGCTAAACTAACGGCACATGTCCTGTTGTTAGCCCCTAATATTCGACTCGACATCTTTGCTAAAGACAGTGTCGGTTTTGAGGGGTTAGTTAAAGGCAGTTTAGATTTTATAGTGCTGCCCCATGACCGAAGCCAGCCGCCCATTGCGCAGCATGAATTGGTGTGGGAGACATTAATAAATGACGAGATGGTGTGTTTAATGAATCCTAATCACCCTTTAGCCAATCAACATCATATCTCTATTGATGACTATCTTGGATATAGTCATATAGGTATTAGCGATACAGATCTGAATAGACCTTTTTTCGAGATGAAGTTGGCCCAGCAGGCTCTAAATCGAGCAGTGCCTTTGTCGGTGGCAGACTTTGGTAGTGCGGCCCTAATGTGTCATCACAGTGAGCTGTTATTTACTTGTTCACGCCGTTGGGCCGAAAATGCCATTCAGGCTAGAGGCCTAGTGACTAAAGCACTACCGCTTGATTACGGAGAGGTTGCGTATAGCTTGGTGTGGCACAAGCAGAGTATGAAGGATCCTGCACATCGTTGGTTCTATGAGCAGCTAGTCGATTTTACTCGGCAGCAGTTTCAGTCACGTGAATGAAAAGCATTTCTATCGGTATAGAGTGGGTAAAATGAGATTATTCACGCCGCGTCGAGCAAGTGCATTTGCGAGTTGTTGAATTTGCGCCTCAGTGCAACTTGGCCACATTAATGCGTCGCCTGTAACCCCGTGATGCTGAAATGCATTTAGCTTGATTCGTACAGCTACCGGCAGTTGGGCTAGATAGCTCGCCACAGCATCGATTTCGCTATCGAAGTCACTGACCTCTGGAATGTGCAGTAAACGGACCTCATACAATTTCCCCTGTTCGGCAAGCAGCTTCAATGCGCTAAAAACACGATGGTTATTCCGACCGGTAATATAGCGGTGGGTGTCTTGTTGCCAAGATTTAAGATCAATCATGGCACCTTGTATAAAGGGTAATACTTGTTGCCAACCATTTAGGCTTAGACTGCCGTTACTGTCTATCATGCAGCTTAGGTGTGCTAAATCCTTGCTCAACTGCATCTCTCGAAATAATGCAATAATAAAGGGCAGCTGCAAACTGGCTTCCCCCCCACTGATGGTGACACCATTAATAAAGTGCATTTGAGCGCGGATAAGAGTGAGTAGTTCATCGACACTATAACGCAGTGTTTTTGGCGTTGATTGTTTGGGGCAAACGGATAGACAGATGTCGCATTGGGTGCATAATTGTTGGTCCCAAACCACCTGACTTTTATTATCATCTGTAATCAGTGTGAGGGCTTTTGCTGGGCAGGTTGGTACGCAATCGCCACAACTATCACACCAGTCTATGGTGTGAGGATTGTGGCAATTTTTACAGTTAAAATTACATCCCTGTAGAAAGATAACAAGCCTGCTACCAGGCCCATCTACACAAGAGAAAGGAATGATTTGATTAACTGTTGCGACTCTATCCAAGTTAATGCGACTTCGCGTAGCTTGGAGCATTTTCATGAGCAACAACACGTGGTTGACGCTCAAGGATCTTAGTATTTATTGCCGCCTCTGCTCCTAAACCTGTGGTATTAGTGCGTGAACCCGCCTCTTTAAAACGAGCAATGTCTGACAGTTTAATCATGTAGCCTGTTACACGAACCAAATCGTTAGAGGCGACGTTAGCGGTAAACTCGCGAAAACCTAAGTTTAATGCGCCTTTACAGAGTTGGAACATGGCTTGTGGATTCGATTTAACCGTTTCATCAATCGTGAGAATGTCGCTGATCCCAGAAGTATAATATTGATGATGTTCCGCCAGTGCTTTGATGTGAGCTATTGGGTTTGGCTCGGTACCATAGGGAATACGCACACCGGGAGTGACATCTTTATCTAGACTAATACCGCCTTGAGAGTGCAGTAACGCACGGCCGTTATAGCCATAGTCAACTGGAGTTGATTTGACGATGGTATCCAGTGCTTTGGATATTTTATGACCAAGCTTATTCGCCGCTTGATGGTGACCGTAGTGAGGGCTTGGTTTCTCTGTATGAGATTCAGTTAGCTCTGGATTACCTTGCAGAATATTCACGGCTTCAGCCATGCCATAAATTCCGAACATAGGTGCAAAGCGTGACTCTTCAATTAGCCCCTCTTTGACTAAAAAACTGTTGAAAAAGTTAGATTCTTCATGCAGATACTGACAACGGGCATTAATTAGCTCATAGGTTAGCTGGCAGTATTGCGGCAACGTATTGTCAAAGAAATCACTGATGTCATTAGATCTTAGGGCAATCTCTTTTAGATTAAGTCTTACCAAGGTGTTAGCACCGCCAGCCAGTGGCAGTGAGTTATAACAGCTAACAATGCCAAAGCCTTTTTTATCATAGCTATTGGCGTGCATTGGATAGTTGGCTATATGCGGTTTACTGCACTCACAAATATTGCTCGCGGCAATGTGTAGTAGTTCATCGGGAGTCACTTGTGGATCGTACATAAACGTAAGATTGGGTGCAATTTGTTTAAGCTCTGCGTCGATCCTTAAAATTGTGCGGCAGACAATGTTATCCGTTGGGCCTATGTTCACGTGCATAAAGGCGTCAGGAAGGGTGCGATCTAGCATGATCCAAAATAGCTTTAGTTTGCGGTATAGGTTCTCAGTATCGATCCCTTGGCAGAATGGCAGCAAAACCTCATCCAGTTGACCTAGATACACCGGAATATTAGTTACTGAGGGGACATGGTGGTAAAGGATGGTGAGTGCATTAAGTGCTTCATCTAAGTCTTGTGCTGGGCTTAACTCTAAGTATTCAGAGCCTTGTTGTAAGTATTTGGCATAATCGGGCAAAACATATCGTGGTTTAAATGGTGCATGGCCTTCGAACATGTCGCAGATAATACCCGAATCCATGGCTTGTGTTACGTCTTCCGACACCGCTACATATGGCAAACTAGAATCTGCTTCTAGTGCTAAAAAGTTAGATTTTTGCTTTGGAGAAAGATTTAGGTCGCGGGTGATCTGGGAAAGTCGTTCTTGAATCGCCATGGCGTAATATCCATTAATATTGTATGGGTAATATATTAAGGCCTATTAGCTAGATTCTTATAGTGAAAAGCAGGCAAGGTGGTATTTCCATTATGGAAATTCAGCGGGGTAGATCTCGATTTTACAGAGAAATAGAGAGATAAATAGAAAGCCAAATATAGCGGCGGTGAAATCGCGAACTACATTTGGCTTTAGATGTTGCTAAGATACTGATGTTATCTAAAAGAAACCTAGTGGATTAACATCGTAGCTAATGAGTAGATTCTTGGTATTTTGGTAATGATCTAGCATCATTTTATGAGTCTCACGACCAATACCTGACCTCTTATAGCCTCCAAATGCAGCGTGAGCAGGATAAGCGTGATAACAGTTTATCCATACTCGACCCGCTTGAATACCGCGTCCCATTCGTTGAGCGGTATTCATATCGCGTGTCCATACACCCGCGCCAAGGCCATACGGAGTATCATTTGCGATGGCCAATGCTTCAGCTTCATCCTTAAAGGTGGTGACTGAAATGACGGGGCCAAAAATTTCTTCTTGGAAGATCCGCATATTATTAGTGCCCTTTAAGATGGTAGGGCGAATGTAAAAACCTTGGCTATGTTCACCTTCAAGCTTACAGAGATCGCCACCAACCAATACCTCAGCACCTTCATCTTTACCTATTTGCAGATAGCTGAGAATTTTATCAAATTGCTCTTGTGATGCTTGAGCGCCCACTTGCGTTTCAGTATCGAGTGGGTTGCTTTGTTTAATGGTTTTGCAGCGCTCAATGACTTTGGCAATAAACTTGTCATAAATCGACTCGTGGATCAGTGCTCGTGACGGACAAGTGCATACTTCACCTTGGTTAAAGAAGGCCAGTAACATGCCTTCTACGGCTTTATCGAGATACGCATCCTCATGATCCATTACATCAGCAAAATAGACATTCGGAGACTTACCACCCAGCTCAACCGTTGATGGGATCAACGACTCAGCCGCACATTTCAAAATATGATGACCCACTTCAGTCGAGCCAGTGAAGGCCAGTTTAGCGATTCGACTACTGGTAGCTAGTGCCTGACCCGCTTCGTTGCCAAAACCATTTACCACATTGAGCACACCTTTAGGGAGCAGGTCTTCAATTAACTCAAGCATCACTAAAATCGAGGCCGGGGTTTGCTCGGCAGGTTTTAATACCACGCAATTACCCGCGGCTAATGCGGGGGCAACTTTCCATGCAGCCATCAAAATAGGAAAGTTCCAAGGAATAATTTGGCCGACAACGCCTAATGGCTCAGGAAAATGATAACTTACAGTATTGGCATCAATATCTGCAGCGCTGCCTTCTTGGGCTCGAATACACCCCGCAAAATAGCGGAAATGGTCGACAACTAAAGGGAGATCGGCCGCTAACGTTTCACGTACTGCTTTACCATTATCCCAAGTCTCGGCTATAGCGAGGAGCTCTATATTTTGTTCAATACGATCAGCAACACGCAATAGAATATTAGCACGCTCGGTGACCGACGTTTTGCCCCAGCTCTCTTTGGCTTTGTGGGCGGCATCAAGTGCCAGCTCTATATCGTTAGTATCTGAGCGTGGGATCTGACAGAATACTTTTCCGTCGACGGGTGAAGGGTTATCAAAATAGACACCATTGACGGGTTTAACCCATTCACCACCAATAAAATTTTGATACTGTGATTTGAAATTAATGATGGCGTCAGGTGTTCCTGGTTTGCTATATATCATACTTATATCCTTCGTATGTTTTTTATGCGATAACTCAGTGTAGTAGCAAAGTAAAAGCGAGGATATAGGAATAAAGTCGAGTCGTTTATTGTGGGACAATTTAGCTATATTATTGCTCTATACACTAATCAATATGAGGTGGTTATACCTCTATGCATCCAGTGCATTATTTCTATGCAAAATATGCACTTCAGTCATAGATGTTTATGGCCTATGCTTCTCTCATCAGTTTAAATAGGAACTTGTCATGTTTAACGCGCTTGTTTTGACCCAAGAAGAAAAGCTTACCCAAGCTAATGTTCGTCAAATCTCAGAGACAGATCTGCCTGAAGGTGAGGTATTAGTCGCTGTTGCATGTTCATCACTGAACTACAAAGATGGTTTAGCGGTTACTGGTGTTGGTAGAATTATCCGTAATTTTCCTATGGTGCCTGGTATCGACTTTGCAGGTACGGTGCTTGAATCAAGTGACGAGCGTTATAAAGCGGGTGACAAGGTCATTTTAACGGGCTGGGGCGTAGGTGAAAATCACTGGGGCGGCTTAGCAGAGAAAGCCCGCGTGAATGCGGATTGGTTAGTTCCTATGCCTACAAATTGCGATGCAGCAAAAGCGATGCAAATAGGTACGGCTGGTTTAACGGCAATGTTATGCGTACAAGCATTGCAGCAAGCTGGAATTAAGCCAAGCGATGGTGATGTACTCGTCACCGGCGCTAGTGGTGGTGTCGGCAGTGTTGCAGTGACCTTACTATCGCAATTAGGTTACCGCGTAGTGGCAAGCTCTGGGCGTATTGAGCAGAATGGCCCTCTATTGACTAAGTTAGGTGCTAGCGAAGTAATAGAGCGTAGCGAGCTTGAAGTTGACTCAAGACCTCTAGAGAAGCAGCGTTGGGCGGGTGTTGTTGATACTGTAGGTAACAAAATCTTAGCGACAGCATTAGCACAAATGAAATATGGTGGTGCAGCAGCAATTTGTGGTCTTGCTGGTGGTTTTGCACTGCCAACGACCGTGATGCCATTTATCCTTCGTGGGGTAAACTTGCTCGGTGTTGATTCTGTATCTTGCCCATTTGAAAAACGCCAAGCAGCTTGGGAGGAGGTACTTAAGTTACTCCCCGCAAGTTATTATCAAGATGCCTGCGAGACTATTGCGCTTGAACAGGTACCTGAATTTGCACAACGCATCATTAAAGGCCAAGTCACAGGTCGAGTCCTTGTTAAGCTTTAATCATTGTTAATGACGTCAGAAAGCCCAGCAAATAACTGGGCTTTTTTGTGTCTATTTTTTGTATTAATCCTGCTTTAATTCGTGGAATTAACAGTTCTGCGGAGACTGACTTAACAAATTTTGAGTCACAGTAATAACCTCATTACGTAACCATTGCTGCGCTTTATCTTGCTCACTGCGAGAGTGCCAGAACAAGTTGTAATCTAAACTGGGTAACTTAAAAGGTAGAGGCTTAACTTTTAGCCCATGGCGCAGGGCTGCTATTTCTGCCATGCCTTCAGGTAACGTAATAATTAATGGGTTGATTGATTGCAAGGCTAAGGCGGTATCAAGATGCGGTGTCCTCAGCAGTTCAGTGCGCGCGGGATATTGGCTAATTTCATCATCGAGCAACGCTTTTACTCCATCACTAATAGCAATGGTTGCGTGAGGGTAATGCAGATAGTCATCTAGGGTGATCTCGGCATCTGCCAATGGATGATGGGGTGATAGTAAACAGCTAACGCCGACTTTACCCAGAAAGGTGTACTGCAACTGTCCGGTTTGACCTATAGCGCGGCAGATTGCCATATCGGCGCCTTTCACGCTGAGCTGCGCCTGCAGCTCGTTATGCTGAACCGGTAGTATCTCAAGTCTAATTTTAGGTGCCTGTTGATAAATGTTCGGCAGAATAAAAGGCACTAAAGCTTGCATTGCATAATCTGTTGCAGCGATAGAAAACTGTTGTTCACAATCAAACGGAACAAATGCTTTTGGGGTTAATAAGCTAATGAGTTGCCCAGTCGGTTGTTGTAACTGCTGGTAGCAATCGAGTGCAAACTGGGTTGGTACAAGATGTTGGCCAACACGGGAAAATAGTGGATCGTCGAGCATCTCTCGTAGACGAGCAAGAATGCGGCTTGTCGCTGATTGACTTAAGTGTAATCGCTTAGCAGCCTGAGTCACGCTGCGCTCTTCAACCAAAATTTGCAGAGCGATTAATAAGCTTAGGTCTTGGCGGTAGATATCTTCTAATTCCATAACTTCCCTGAAGCAAGCGGTTGGTTTAATAGTATGGACTCATGATGACATAGAAGCCTGCCGCTCAACATTTTTCTATACCATATAGAAAAACTTTTTGAGTGTTAGGGACCAAAAATGGACACTGGTTACAATAAATCAACTTCAGAGAGCTTATTATAATTGTTGTGGTGACATTGTTATTTTTGTTAATTTCCACCTAATGGTATAAAGCAAATAAAAGCTCGGAAAGTCAGAGCTACATTGGTTTTATTGATTGATAATTAGTGCTGGTGCATTGTTTGGAATTAATTCCAAAATACCTCAAAAGTAGTAAAAATCTTAAACATTAGATCTAAGCTTGAGTTTCTAAATGTTGTCATAATGTTTTAAATAAAGCTCTGCTTAACTCTCGTTTTGGAACTGGTTCCAGTCATATCATTGTTGCGTCTAATAAAACTATAGGGTGATGACAGATGAGCAATAAAGATCTGCTAGGACGCCGCAATTTCATTAAGGGAATGGGAGCTGCAGCAGGTGTCGCAATGGCTGCACCAGCAATGGCCATTTCTGAGAAAGCGGATGGCGTTAAATGGGACAAAGAAGTTGAAGTCCTTATTATTGGTTCCGGTTTTTCGGGGTTAGCGGCGGCAATTGAAGCCACACGCAAAGGCGCAAAAGACGTACATATTTTTGAAAAAATGTCGTACTTTGGCGGTAACTCAGCCATTAATGGTGGTTTGTTTGCTGCGCCTGGTACGCCAATGCAAAAAACTGAAGGCGTTCAAGATTCAGTTGACCGCATGGTCGCAGATCAGCTTAAATCTGGCCGTGGTATCGCTGATGAAGCTTTACTTCGTCACGTGGCTTCGCATGCAGTAGAAGCACTGCAAATGACATTAGATGCAGGCTCTGAATTCCATCCTTATCTGCAGCAGTTAGGTGGTCACTCGGTAGCACGTACTTATCAAACTACCGTCAGTTGTGGTGCTGGTATTACTCAACCGCTACTTAATGAATGTCGTAAACTCGGTGTTCATACTCATAACCGCGCTAAGTTCGAAGGTTTCTTAGTGGGTGAACAAGGCGAAGTTGTTGGCGTTAAAATGCGCGAAAACTATCACTTTGAAGAAGATCAGCCAGGTAAAGTGATTAATATCCGTGCCAAGCGCGGCGTGATTATGGCAACAGGTGGCTTTGCCCAGAACGTTGATTTACGTATGGCGCAAGATCCAACGCTAACAGCTGAAGTGGGTTGTACTAACGCCCCCGGTGCTACGGGCGAAGGTATGTATGAGATGTTCCGCTTAGGCGCCATCCCTGTACATTTAGCGCACATTCAATCTGGCCCTTGGGCGTCACCTGATGAAGGTGGATTCGGTTATGTGTCTAACTATTCTATCTACAATTTCCCTCATTCAATGGCGGTAAACCGTCTAACGGGTAAGCGTTTCATGAACGAAATTGCTGACCGTAAGACGCGTGCTGATGCTGAGCTAAGTTGCCGTGATGAAAAGGGTAACGCACTGCCTCCAATCTTGATCACTAGCTATAAGGATTCTAAAAAGCATCCGAATACTAAGAAAGTAATCAAGTACAACGTCGGTTGGAAGTTTGATTCAGTTGAAGAACTAGCCAAACATTTTGAAGTGCCACTTACAGCGCTGAAAGCTCAGATCGCAGAGTATAACGAATACGTTAAGTCTGGTGATGACAAGCAGTTCGGTAAGAATATGACTAAGGCTAAAGATAAGTTTATCCAAGCGCCATTCACCGTCGTAAGACTATGGCCAAAAGTGCATTATTGCCAAGGTGGTGTACAGGTCAATACTAAAGCCGAAGTGAAAGACAGCTTCACAGGTCAGTCTATCTCTGGTCTATATGCAGCCGGTGAAGTCTGTGGTGGTATTCATGGTGTGAGCCGTTTAGGTAGTTGCTCAATTCCGGAATGCATGGTGATGGGTATGACAGCTGCACGCAGCGTCATGAAAGCCTAAATTTACCAGATAATAAAAGGAATGAGTGATGAGTAAATTTAAAGCGGTATTAGCGCTAACATTGGGTTGCCTGTTAACTCTATCTGCACAAGCAGTAGAGGTGCGAGACCACCATAAAGAAGTGATCGGTAAAGACTGTAAAACATGCCACGACAATGGCATCAAACAGTTTCCATCAGATCAAGCATGTTTGCAGTGTCATGATGTAGATGACTTGGCAGAGCAAACAGCGCGTAACGAAGAAGATAAGTGGCAGAATCCACATAACAACCTGCATTACGGTAAAGAGTTACCTTGCCAAGAGTGTCATGGCGAGCATACATCTAAAAAGCCATTATGCAGTAACTGCCATACTTTTAAGTTTGATAAATTTAAAGAGTAAACGGTAAACCACTCATTGTGATGAGTGGCGTTTCATCTCAATTATCCTAATCATTAGGATCAGGCCATGCTACTCAGTAATGGCCTTTTTTATTGAAATAAAATTTATAAGATCCCTGCAAGTTTCTATAAGTTAATATTAGCCTCGCAATTTTATTGCGGGGCTTTTTATTTGTGTGGATATACATCTATTACTATTAGTAAAGTTTTATTGATTAAGTTCTAATTTAATTAATACAATTAAATTTTGTCATCATATTTTGGTTATGTGATACAGATGATGATTTTTTTGATAAAAGTTTGTGGTTTAATCATTTTTGGAAATGATTCCAAATATAATATTACGCGGAGTTTTATATTATATAATTAAACAATAATGGTGATGTATGAACTGTAAAATAGTATTGGGAGCTTTGCTTCTGTCCAATAGTGTCGCGGCAGCTGAGATTCCAGATTTCTTAGATGCTAATGAGATTAAGTCGGCAAAGTTTAGTTGTTTAGCTGAGCAAGCAAAATATTCTGCTGATGACCAAAAGTATGTCGATATTCTATGGGATGAGACTTTAACCTATCTAAAAGCTTACGCTATTGCACTGACCAACGATCAAACAAGCGGTTGCCTTAATTCGGACTCGGCTATGATTGACTCGACAGAGGGCGGTCAACGTATGTGCTTGATGGATAGGCGTGATATGAAGTTGATGGTGAAAAACATCTATCAGGTGATTAATAACGCTGATGAAGCAAAAAAGTGCTTTGGTGCACGTGAAGACGTTGCTTGGATCTACAATCCAGGTGGTGAGCTAACGGAAAACTCTCCCGTGGCGAAATGGCTGAATCGCACTACTTTTGAGACCTTTTTTAAAGAGAAGGTCACTAACCCTGAAGTGAAAAAGTTAGGTAAGAGTTTTACCGATAATTTTTACAAGATGGTGACGGGTGATGAAGTCAAAATGCCTGCGGTATTTCCTTATGACATTAGTGCTAACGCGTTACCCAACCTATGGGCTGCGGCGGGTTGGTTCCCTATGTACGCAGAAGAAAGTAAGCGTAACGATAAGAACTTTAACAATATTCGTGGTGGTTATGCATACGCTGAAATATTTGGTCATTGGGGCTTATTACGTATTGATGAAATTAATGGCGAAAAGGTCGGTGCAGAAGTGGGTATGACAGTACAATCTGTTGATACCTTGTATCCGTTCCATAATCACGCAATCTCTGAGATGTACTACAACATGCGTGTGCCAGCTTGTACCAATCAGTTCAAAACAATGGCTATCCGTGAAGATTCACCTCTTGTTACAACCGTAAAAGAGGATGACAAAATACGTCGAGTGCAATTTGATGAAGGTCAGCATAATTCACAAACTATGTGGTTATCAGGTAGCAGCGAACAAGATCCATTGATCTACTTCCACCAGAATACTATCCATGCATTTGATGTTGACGGTAGTTGCGAAGCTAAGCCTGAAGAGCGCGCTATCGTATCAGTCTGGGCCAGAAGTAACGCGAATGACAAGCGTAATGACTATGGCACAACTTTGCTGTGCGAATCAGCTGAAAATCCGGGAACACCGGCTAAACGTGGCGAAGTTATTCAGTGTGATTTAACCAAAATCAAATGGTAGTGATTTAATATGGCGATAGATAAAATCTATTGCCTATTAATTTAATCCCACTGTAGATATAACCCTCTCAATTAATTTTTTAACACTATATTATTTTTTAAATAAAAGGACGTATTCGATGAGCAAGCTAAATATAGCGCTGACTTTTTCGGCGCTGGTAGCTATTACGAGTAACTTTGCAGTTGCTGATGATTTAAAAGTTGGTGGTTCAGTTCGTGCTAATTACAGTTATAGTGATTATTCTGAATCGTCAAAAGATAAAATTGGTGATCTCGACTTTAACTTATTATCCGTTACTTTTTCAGACAAATGGAATGATATTGGCGTTAAAGCTGAATATCGGTTTTATCAAGGTTATGATTTCTTAAAATATGGTTATGCTTATTGGGATGTCAATGAAGACTTAACGGTTAGCGGCGGCGTTATCAATAAACCTTTTGGTAATAAGGGCTACGCATCGCATAACTGGTGGTATAGCTTAAACTACTATTTGGGCTTTGAAGACGATTATGGTGTTGGTGTTGCGGCAAAATATCAAAATGGTCGTTCACTAACAGAGTTCGCCTTTATTAAGAATGCGGTATATGGCGGCAGTGATCATCGAGATTTTGCGGGTACGGTAGCTAAAGGCACGGTTGATGGTACGAGTTATAATAACGAAGAAGCTAATACTTTAGCGGCTCGTCAAAGCTTTACGCTTACGAATGGGGAATTGATTACGATAGTGGGTGCATCACTTGAGTACGGACAACTCTATAACTCAGCGTTTGGTGAAAATGGCGATACTCTTAATTATGCTGCACACCTTGATATGAGTTATGACGGATGGGGCCTTCAAGCACAATATTTAGCTTATGATTATGATCAATATGACGATGGTCAAATTGATCCGAATAAGATTGGTATGGGCATGTTAGATGGGTTTTTTGAAGTTGCTAGCAAAGGTAATATCTATACCGCTAACTTATCAAAAAACATCACAACTTCATGGGGAAGCTACACGCTCTATAATGACTTTAGTATGGTACAGCCAGATGTTGAAGCGTTTGATGATTCATTGCTAAATACCACGGGTGTGTCATTAGCATATGGTCCAGTCTTTGTTTATGTTGACTATTATATGGCTAAAAACGTCTTATGGTTGGGTGGCAACAGCTTAGGCTTAACCCAAGCTGATGACGATTGGGATCAACGATTTAATATCAACTTCGCTTACTACTTCTAGTGGCTTACTCACTGTAGAGGTTAGTTTAAAAACATAAAAAAATGCCAACAATATTGTTGGCATTTTTTGTTTAACAGATTTGAAGCCGTGGTTAACTGGGATTGACAGTTTGAGTGACTTCACCCAAGTCAGTTACATTGGCTTTTATTAAGTTAATTAATTGATTTGTGGCCTCAGTTTGTGTCTCTGGATTGAGATACAAGGACTCATTGAAAATCGGCAGTGGTGGGATATTGTGTTTAATAGGATCGATAATTTGCATCTTGTCACTAATTCGAAATTCGGCGACGGGAGCGATCACTAAGTCATTTTCGACCGCCATACATATTGCCGCTGGCGATGGGGTTGATAGTAATACACTCATCGGGCGCATGGATATTCTATGGTTGGCAAAAACCTGTGCGCGAATGGGGCAGTTTTCAGGATACAAAGCCATAGGCACGGTTTCCCGTTTATGGGCATTGCCCTCTTTTGCCGCAACCCAATGAAAACGACGTTCAAATAGCAGTTCACCATGACCGGCTGCAGGTGCTTGCCAGTGAGTCGCAACAATGACATCGAATTCACCGTTGTGCAGTCGCTTATAAAGATTACCACTCACGTCGGTATCGATGACTAGCTCGATGCAAGTAAACTCGCGAATAAACTCCAGCAAACAACTGCCGAGATAACGGTTGATGTAATCTGTCGGCACACCTAGTCGTATCACTTCACGGTTTTGACAATCCTTTAGTTCATCAAGTGCTTGTGAGCTGAGTTGCATCATCTTATAAGCGTAGTTAAGTAACGTCTTACCAGACTCAGTTAGCGTGACACCTTTGTTGTCTCTGAGTAACAAAGGTTGACCTACGCTTTCCTCTAACTTCTTGATTTGTAAGCTAATGGTTGATTGTGTGCGGCAGAGTTTATCCGCCGCCTTGGAAAGGTTTCCACATTCAGCTACCGCAATAAAGCTTTCTAACAATTCAATTTTTAACATGGGCTATTGAGTTTATTCATAGTGGTATCAGTATTACTCAATACCGCCGTAAGTCCTAGGCTGCTATGTTATGAATGTGAAGTTTATTTAAACTAATTGTTAGATTCGTGAAGAGGTCGACATGAGTAATTGGCAACAACGAGAAAGCTACTTAACTGACGTTGCGGAGCGATGCCTGCGTGGCCATAAAAGTTTTGACTTACGGCGTTCTCATTTGGTTGAAGCTAGTCAGATCTCTAAAGGTACAATCTATAATCATTTTCCAAGTGAAGCGGATTTAATGGTGACGGTGGCGACGGCACACTTTAAGAAGCGTTTAGAAAGAGCCGCTATCGACGAAAGCCAATATCAAGACTGTTTAACGCGCTTTTTGATGCACCATTGCTGGGGTATACGTGACGATCTCTTATATAATCGTTTTATTATTTCGAGAGTGATGCCAAATTCTGAACTCCTTGAGCAAGCAACTGACGATAATCGTTGTGCTTTTGGACAAGCTTATGGCGACTATATTGAATGGAATCGTCAGTTAATAAAAGCCGTTGGTATTGTTGAAGGTTTTAATCGAGCAGAGCTGGTGGCCAATTATTTACGCGGCGCACATATTAATTGTGATGATGCGGGTAAGCACTACAATGACGCTAACTTATACCATCAGTTTAGTTACGCATTGGCACAATTAATGGGACACTCAGATAAGCGGATCCCCAAGCTGAGCGACTATATAAACTGGCTTGCGTCATTAGAAGCGACCGCAAGCGCGGCATAGTCCATACCCAAGTCATATGGGTATGGAGTCCCGTTTACGCCAAGGGCAATGTTATGGTAATTTTAAGACCCGTGGGGGAGCCGTTTTCAGCTTTTATCTGACCTTGATGCGCAGTCACCGCAGCTTCAGCAATTGCTAAGCCTAAGCCCCATCCGCCAGACTCTCTATCTCTTGCAGATTGCGGACGATAGAAGGGTTTAAAAATAGCTTCTAAGTCGGCAGTATCTGGGATCCCGGGTCCATCATCGATAATTTCAAGTTTAATTAATTGACCTGTAATTGAAGCTTGAATAGTAATTTGTGAAGTTGCATATCGAATCGCATTACGCAGCAAGTTCTCTACCGCCCTAGACAGTGGCCTAGGGTAAAGCGGCACTCGTATCGATTCATCGATATCAATATGTAGCTGTTTGTTTTGTTGTTGAGCCTCAAAATCGGCATCATCTAGCACCTGACTTAAGGCCTCTGCAAGTTCTAAGTTGCGCTTAGACTCGCTGGCATTGAGCTTAACCCGTGACAGTTCTAGTAACTCGGCAATCATCTGTTCCAACAAATCCGCTTCGTACTCTATTCGCTGTGTTTCTTGGGTTTCTTGACCTTTTTTACGGCTTAGCGCCAGTGATAGCTTGAGCCTAGTCAATGGTGTTCTGAGTTCATGTGAGATATCGCTTATCAATCGCTGTTGGCTTTTGACCATATCTTCAACAGAATCTGCCATCCCGTTAAATGCTTGAGCAAGCTGTCCAATTTCATCATTACGCTTGGCTGTTGCACTGTCGACACGGCTGCTTAAATCACCATTAGCTAAGGCGTCAGCACTGCTTTTTAGTGAACGTAAAGGTTTGCCTAGATGCCAGGCAAAAAGTCCGCAGAGCAAGCCTGACAATAAAATTGCAATACTTAAGGTGAGGATTTTGTTATCAATAAAAAAGAAAAACCAAGGTCGAGGGTGATGCTCGGGTAAACGACCATATAAAGCGTATTGCTTACCTTCTGCTTTAAACTCATATGGACCAAATAACAGCTCATCTCTGAATTGATGCTTTATTGGTTTACCGGCTTCATCAGCCATCAGCATAAACCGACGTAGAGCTCGTGAAGGTTTATGAGTATTGAGCACACGTGAGTTTTCATCGACAAGGTAGATCCTTACCGGGCGACCATCTCTCTGTTTGAAGCGGCTCAAGCGCTTCATCCTATCGGGTTGCATTACTTGGGGTGAGTCAATGATCTTCTGTGCCAGCTTTGCTAACATGCTCTCGAGGCGAGGAGGTAACTCTGACTGGTCATGGTTTTGCTGTAATAGCGGCAGCAAACCGATGAGGGCTATGATCAATGAGCTACATAACCAAAAGCCGAGCAGTAACTTTACAAAAATATTGTTGGGACTTTTTCTCAATGACATTTAAGGTAACCAGATATAACCTTTGCCACGAATCGTTTTAACTCGTGGACGACCATCAATACGTTCAGGCATCTTTTTACGTAAGTTAGACAGATGCATGTCTAAACTACGATCAAATGGCATCAGCTTCTTTCCCAGCACTTTTTCACTGAGTGTCTCTTTAGACGCGAGCTCACCGGCATGTTGTACTAACTCAAACAGTAAACTAAATTCAGTTCCGGTCAGAATGATAAGCAGTTCCTGACAATGCACCTCTTGACGAGCAGGATCTAGACTGAGATCACCAAAGGACTGTATTGTTTGAGTATTGTCATTAGGTTTAATATTCGTGCGTCTGATAATGGCGCGAATACGTGCGACGAGTTCGCGATCATTGAATGGTTTTGGGAGGTAGTCATCTGCGCCAATCTCAAGGCCAACGACTCTGTCTATTTCATCGCCTCGTGCCGTTAACATCAATACCGGAGTTTGCTTCTTGGTACGCAGTGCACGTAATACTTCAAAACCATTGAGTTTAGGTAGCATCACATCGAGCAAGATGAGATCAAATGTTTGTTGTAATGCGAGCTCGAGTCCTGCCTGGCCATCATGGGCTAATGTCAGTTCAAACCCTTCTAGTTCTAATAGTTGTGCCAGTAATTCAGAAAGACCTAAGTCATCATCTATCAACAGTATACGGCTCATGCTAACCCTTTTTATTACGCTCAATATCAGGAGTATACCTTGTTTGATGTCAATTGCTGTTTAGCAGTGTAATTCAATGTAAAGGTCATTTAGTCATGTCGTCGGCATTTAGGTTTACTGCGTCAGCTTTACAGTGTTTTACGTAAGCTAAACCCTCGCTTACATTGCAATGGTTACACTGGTAAGCGTCGAAAACAGCTTAGCGTAACCACGCTAAATCGAATTTAAAAGAGGCAGCATATGAAAAAGAATACTTTAAAAGCAGGATTATTGGCGTTAGTGGCAAGTACCACATTACTCACTGTTACAGTGCGTGCCGCGGATGAACAGTCTAAACACCATAACCAGCAAGAGTATCATCAGATGAAAGGTGAGCGTGGCGGGCATCATGATAAAATGCGTAAAATGTTCCGCGGTTTAGATTTATCTGATGAACAAAAAACTCAAGTCAAAGCCATATTGAGTTCGCATCGTGAAGAGATGGAGCTAAACCGTCCTTCGAAAGAGGAGCGTGCAGCGCAAAAAACACAGATGCTAGCATTTATCACTGCTGCTAATTTCAATGAGGCAGAGGTGAAGCAAGCATTAATGGCTAAGCAGGAAGCGCGTCAACAAAAAGCAGTCAATATGATGAAACTGCAAAACGAGGTTTATCAACTGCTGACACCTGAGCAGCAACAGAAATTTGAGCAACGTTTTGCCAAAAACAAACACCACAAAAGATGATTTACATATGATCGATATTAAACATGAGGGGGATCATCAGTTTTCCCCCTCAGTTTGATATAAACTTAAGATCTGGACTTCCCTTACTTTACTTGTAAATCGATCTTATGAATGACACTTCCCAATATGATTTTTGGGTGAAGCTTGCCAGCCGCGCAGCGGTTGCTACAGCCTTAACCCTAATCACCATAAAGTTAGCCGCATGGATGTATTCTGGCTCAGCCAGTATGCTGGCATCTTTAACAGACTCTTTTGCTGATGCTTTGGCGTCTATCGTTAACTTTATTGCCATCCGCTATGCGATAGTTCCCGCCGATCAAGATCATCGGTACGGCCATGGTAAAGCTGAACCGTTAGCAGCACTTGCCCAATCTGCATTTATTCTAGGTTCTGCATTTTTACTGCTTTTCCATGGGGGGGAGCGACTCATCAACCCTATTGAAGTAAAGCATGCCACTCTCGGTGTGATTGTGTCGATTATCGCGATAGTGCTTACCTTCGCTCTAGTGATGCTGCAGAAAAGAGCCTTGGCAGCTACCTCAAGCACGATAGTCGAGGCTGATGCGTTGCATTATAAGTCGGATTTGTTCTTGAATGCTGCAGTGTTATTGGCATTGGTTTTATCACAATATGGCTGGTGGTGGGCCGATGGCTTATTTGCTGTGCTGATTGCACTTTTCATTGGCCAACAAGCGATTGGTTTAGCGTATAAGTCGGTACAGTCACTGTTAGACAGAGAGCTAGATGATGAAACTCGAGATAAAATCACCGAGATCGCGATCCTTGATCTTCAAGTTAGGGGCATCCATGATCTCAGAACAAGAGAGTCGGGTAAGACCATGTTTATTCAATTTCATTTGGAGTTAGATGGCTCGCTGAGCTTGGAACAGGCTCATACCATAGCCGTTGAAACGTCCATTCGGATCCGGCGAGAGTTTAACTATGCTGAGGTGATTATTCACCAAGATCCAGTGTAATTATTGATGGATGACAAGTAAAAACGCTGAGTGTTTTGTGCTGATGGTTATCTCTTGGTTCTTTGTTTGTTGTAAATAGGTAGTTAATATAATTACTTAAACATAGTTGTCGCAATTTGTATCTTTACTGTGCTAAATTCCTTCGCATTAAAACGATGTAAGGGAATCATCATGAAAAAATTATCAATTGTAGCGTTAGCTGTTTTAGGGTTGGCGGCTTCAAATATTGCTTCTGCAGAGACGGATCGCATTGGAGCATATGTGGGTGGTCAAATTGGCGCATTTTCCGCTGATGTTGAGGGCGACTCCGAATCAGGCCAAAGCTATGGTGCTTATGGTGGATACAACTTCAATGAGTGGTTCGGTCTAGAAGGCACTCTTTATATTACTAATAACTTCGTCGATGAAGATTTTGTTGATGTTTATGCAGCTTCATTTTCTGTTGCACCTAAGTTCACATGGGTTATCAACGATACATTTTCTTTATACGGTAAAGTGGGTGTAGCGTCTGTAGCGGTAATCATGGACGGTGTATTTCGTGATGTAGATTACACAGGCGTTGGTTTGACTGCGGGTGCCGGTGTTAACGCAGCGCTGACTAACAATCTCAATATCCGTTTAGGATACGATTATACCTCAGCAGATCTGGATTCAGATGATTTTGGTGCCAGTGATTTTGACATCGATTTGTCAAACGTGACCTTAGGTATGCATTACCAGTTCTAGTCAATGCTAGAGCGTATTAGAGCGCAACACTGAAATATAAAAAGGATATCAAACGATATCCTTTTTTAGTGTCACACTCTGGTGCTGCTCTTTATTCCATCGCCAACTCTTTCAGTTTACGAGTTAAAGTATTACGCCCCCAGCCTAAACGTTTAGCAGCTTCTTGTTTATGGCCATTGGTGTGTTTTAGGGCTGTTTCTAGCAATATCCGTTCAAAAGCGGGCTGCACTTCAGTGAGCAAGTTACTTTCACCCTCTGCTAAGCGCTGATCTATCCAACGTTTTAATGCAGCTTCCCAGTCGGCAGTGCCAGTGTGTTGGTCGTGAGATACTGCGGGTTCCTCTAGCAGTTCTGGAGGCAGATCTTGTGGCAAAATTTCTTGTCCAGACGCCATCACGGTTAACCAACGACAAGTGTTTTCTAGCTGACGAACATTACCAGGCCAAGGCAGTGTTGCTAGCTTATTGGCTGTTTCCTTCGTCAGAATTTTGGGCTCTACATCGATCTCTTTTGCTGCGATAACTAAAAAGTGACGTGCGAGCTGGGCAATGTCTTCTCGTCGTTGCGATAACGGCGGCAGATGCACTCTGATCACATTCAAACGATGAAACAAATCCTCTCTAAAGCCGCCTGCTTGCACGAGTTGTTCTAAATTTTGGTGCGTTGCAGCAATAATACGCACATCAACCTGTACGGGAGAGTGACCGCCTACGCGATAGAACTGACCATCGGCTAGCACTCGTAACAAACGAGTTTGTACATCCAAAGGCATGTCACCAATTTCATCTAAAAAGAGTGTGCCACCATTTGCTTGTTCAAATCGACCTTGGCGAACATTTCCAGCGCCAGTAAAGGCGCCTTTTTCATGGCCAAACAGCTCCGACTCGATTAAATCTTTAGGGATCGCCGCCATATTAATTGCAATGAAGGGCTTACCTTTTCGGGGACTGTGCTTGTGTAATGCACTGGCGACCAGCTCTTTACCGGTACCCGATTGACCATTAATCAGTACGCTAATCGATGAGCGTGATAATCGACCTATGGCTCTAAAAACTTCTTGCATTGCCGGCGCTTCACCAATTATTTCGGGAGTGGCAACAACGGGTTCTGCAGGTGCACTGCTATTACTTTGTTCGTTAGCGTGCGTAATCGCGCGTTCAACGAGGGAGATGGCTTCATCAATATCAAACGGCTTAGGCAGGTACTCAAATGCGCCTGCTTGATAAGCACTGACTGCGCTATCAAGGTCGGAGTGGGCGGTCATAATGATAACGGGAATATGTGGATAATGGGTTTGTAGACGTTCTAGTAGCGTTAAGCCGTCGGTACCTGGCATGCGAATGTCAGACACAATCACTTTGGGCTGCGCTGTTTCAAGGGCATCCCACAATGACTCGGCAGCGGCAAAACTGGCACTGCTGAGCTTGGCGCCTTGTAATGATTTTTCAAGCACCCAGCGAATAGAACTATCATCATCGAGGACCCATACTTGTTCAGTCATGTTGTTGTTTTCCTCATTTAGCTATTGATGGGTAGAGTGATGGTGAACTCGGTGCGTCCAACAGAAGAGTCACATTCAATTCGGCCGCCGTGCAATCGGGCAAAGTTATGCGCAATCGATAATCCTAGGCCTGAACCTTGTTCACGGCCTGTGACCATGGGATAAAACAGCGTATCTATTAAGTCGGGGTTAATGCCTGGACCGTTATCGATTACTGATAGCATCAACACTAATTTATGTCGTTGTGTACCAATCGTTATTTGATGCTGAGTGCGCGTTTTTATGCGGATATTACCGCCGGTCATATCGAGTGCTTGCACCGCATTTTGCACAATATTTAGCACAACCTGTTGCAGTTGGTCTGGATCCATTTCAATATCAGGGATCGAAGGATCATAATCTTGCAACAAGGTAACATTGTCAGGCAGGGTTAAATTGACCAGTTGTAATACTTTATGTACCACTTCATGGATATTATAAAGACGGTGCTGTGTTGGCTTTTGTGGGCCTAATAACCGGTCTACTAACCCTCTTAAACGATCTGCTTGTTCAATAATCAAGTCGGTAAACTCTCTGAGTTCAGCCTCTTCAAGCTCTCGAGATAACAGCTGCGCAGCCCCTCTTAGTCCAGCTAACGGGTTTTTTATTTCATGTGCGAGGTTTCGCACTAGAAATTGAGCGGCTTGTTGCTGTGCATCTTGAGTTAATTGCTGGTGGATACGCCTTTGTTGATCGACCTGTCGTAGCTCTAATAAGGCCTGACCATGCTCTTGTTCTATCGGTGTTAGGGTGACATCGACAGTGTGTTGTTGACCATCGAGAGTGACCAGTGAAACGGTATTAACGGTCAGTCCTTGGTTATTTTTAATTGCTAATTGCAGCATAGGAAGATCAACGGCCAATGTTTGATAATGCTCAGGCAAACTCAGTTCAAGTAGCTTGTTATTGCTAACGCCCAAAAGCTGCTCAGTAGCAACATTAGTGTAAAGCAGTTCCAGCTCATCATTGATAACGAGCACTGCAGTCACTAAGTGATTGAGCAATAAACCTGTATCCATCTGCTACTCCGCCTTAATCAGTTGCACCATTTTGGGATTCTAACTTAGTTGCACCACTATGGTGCACCAAAGTGGTGCGGTCTGCAACTCGACTTCATCGGAGCAATAACATTAAGCTAAACTAGTTAAGTGAATGTATTTATTCGTGTTAACTAATTATTCGCGAATGAGAGCAGACATTATCTTGCTCTATTCTGTATTGTCCGGTGAAGAAAAATTTTCCTTGGGAGAGTTGATGCAAGTAGTTTGCCGTCTTGTGTTAGTGCTTTGATAATAAAAGTATGTTCACCGCGGTCGACATTATTCACTTGGAACAAACCGCTTTGTTGAGCATCACTTTGTTGCTTACCGTCCATAAACAGCACTAATAGATGTGAGGGAGCAAGTTCAGGTTCAATCTGCAGTGCGATTGAAATATTACCTTCATTACTTCTTACCGTTTCTTCTTCGTTAGGAGAGGCGATACGCATGCGGTAATTAATCTTATCGCCAGTAGGAGATAAATGACTATTTGATGGACTGGGAGGCGGGGGAAGTTTTATTTGGTTCTCGGTGTTCTTGTTAAACTCAACGACTTCAGCATTTTTTACGGGCTGATCGGAAAAATGTATTTTACCGTCCTGATCTACCCATTTGTATACTGTCGCATGGATAAATGGGCTGACAAGCAGCATTAAAACCAAAAAACCTAGGCGCATAGTGAGTTCCTTTGTGGCACGTTTGCTCTCTCAGACTAGCGTCTTTTCAATAATAAATCATGAATTTTATTGACGATAATTATGCATTTGTCTAAGCAATCCAGGTTGTGAACCTAAGGTCGGTGCTTATATGCTAATGTAGGTGTTAACTGCACAGTGAGCAGATCCATATTTCCCCTTAATTGTGGCAATGTTGTTGGTCTAAGTATAATACCAATAGTAGAGCTCGATATGACGGATTGCAGCGAGTCGTTATAATGCTAATTTTTACAGTATAGTTTGAGGTGGATGATGGCTTTGAATAAAATTTTATTTCTGGTGTTGGTCAGCATGAGCAGTTTTTCAACTTTAGCGGCATCGCCTAGTTTTGACTGTAATAAGGCCAGTGGTGCAGTAGAGCATCTGATCTGCCAAGATGATGAGCTAGCATCATTAGATAGAACAATAGCGACAGTATATAAACAAGCTTTGAAAAGCATCCCTACAGAAGAACAACCCAAAGCGATGCAAAGAGGCTGGATAAAAGGCCGTAATGACTGCTGGAAAGCACAAAGTGTAAGTGTGCGTGAGTGTGTGGTGCAAAACTATCAAAGTCGGATTATAGAGTTACAAATCCAAGGTGGATTATTAGAGGTCCCTGCGGGTGTTCTGTTTGATTGTGAGGGTTTCCCACCAATTACTGCTGTTTTTTATACCCAGTTAGATCCAGTCACGGCTGTTTTTACCTTTGATGAGCAACAACTGCTGGCGACGAATGTACCCAGTGGCAGTGGTGCTAAATATCAAGGGGCAAACTTTGAGTTTTGGGAACATCATGGCGAAGCAAGCGTCCGTTATTTTGATAAGCACTCTATTTGTAAAATTCGCTAGCGCTGCAGAGGTGATATCTTGCGTTAAGCACCATAGCTCAATCGTTTTAGTTCATGAATTCAGTAAACATAAAGGCAGCCTATAGGCTGCCTTTTTTGTAATCGGTTAACTTAGTCTAAGAACTGCTAACTGTTGTCATATTGCTGTTCAATTTCACCCGCTTTAGCGCTATTGGCATGCTGGTTCAACTGTTTTGCGTAAGCGGCAATATTTGGGTATTTATCTGCCTCACCGCTGGCAACTAACATCTCAACGATAAACGACATCATAATATCTGCACCAGTGAGCTTATCAGCCACTAGGTAGCGCTTACCCTCTAAGGCCTGATTAACATAGCTAAGCACTTTTTCAGTTTCAACAGCGGCGTAACCTTCTAAAAAGTTAGTTTGGCAACCATCTTTGGCAACAAACATTCTGAGCAACAATGGCAGCATTGCCGAACTTTCCGCAAAATGTAGCCACTGGAGATACTCGACATAGTCTTTACTGCCTTTCTCTGGCGCTAGCTTTCCTGCCGCGTGAGCGTCAATAAGATATTCAGTGATCGCCCCTGATTCGGCAATAATCTGTTGGTTATATTCGATCACCGGTGACTTACCGAGTGGATGAATAGCCTTAAGCTCTGGCGGGGCTAAAAATGTTTGGCTATCTCGTTGGTAAGCTTTGATTTGGTAATCTAGTCCAAGCTCTTCTAGTAACCAGATAATACGTTTTGAGCGAGATTTGTTTAAATGGTGCAAGGTGATCATTGGCTGTCCTTTGCTATTGTTCGCCGTGGGTATGGCGACAACGGATAGAGTGAGAGAAAACGGGAAGCATTGATAGAAAGGGGCAAAGCCCCTTTATTTGAACAGCAATAGGCTATTTAAGCTGCTTGATTATCTCATCGGCAACCACTTCAGATGATGCTGGGTTTTGGCCCGTAATTAGGTGACCATCAACCGCTAAGTAGCTCGCCCAGTCATCGCCTTTACTGTAAAGGGCGCCGTGTTGGATCATCATATCTTCAACAAGGTAAGGCACGATATCGGTAAGCTGCACGGCAGCTTCTTCGGTGTTGGTAAAGCCAGTAACCTTCTTACCCGCAACCAATGGAGTACCATCAGCGGCTTTGACATTTTTCAGTGCGCCGGGAGCATGGCACACTAAGCCGACGGGCTTGCTTGCTTGATAGAAGGTTTCAATTAACGCGATTGAATTAGCGTCATTAGTCAGATCCCATAATGGTCCGTGGCCACCAGGGTAGAAAATGGCGTCGTAATCTTCAGCATTAATGTTGGCAAGCACTTGAGTCGTCGCTAGCAGCTTTTGTGCGTCACTATCTTGATTGAATCTATCAGTGGCTGCTGTTTGAAAGTCTGGCTGCTCGCTGGTTGGGTCAAGCGGTGGTTGACCGCCCGCTGGTGATGCTAGTGTGACGTTAAAACCGCTGTCTTTAAAGCGGTAATAAGGGCTGGCAAATTCTTCTAACCAAAAGCCTGTTTTTAAACCAGTATCGCCTAATTTATCGTGCGAGGTCAGTACCATTAATACGTTCATTTATAATCCTTTTTAATGTTTAATCGTTTTAGTTAAAAACGATATTCAAAAGTGTATTCGTTATAAGTTAGATAGCGCACTTTAGCGGGTATATTTAAAGCTTAAGTGCGCTTGCTCGACTAAAGGTTGCGCTCTAAAATTTTGCGACTCATTGCTAAATCTACATCTTGTTTTTCACCGAGCGCTGTCATGCCATGAGCTTCAAGCTGTGCCATGATTTTGTCGATACTGCTGGCATCTAAATCATAGTCGCTTAAGCGGGTTTTAATGCCCATTGCTTCGAAAAATTCACGTGTTTTAGCGATTGCAGCATCGATGATCTCATCGTTAGTGCCTTGGGCTATGCCCCAAACGCGATCGGCATATTGCAGTAACTTCTCCTGCTTACCTTCACGGCGACAATCCAGCATACCGGGCAGCACGATAGCGATAGTGCGAGCGTGGTCGATGTCATATAAAGCGGTAAGTTCATGGCCAATCATATGTGTTGCCCAGTCATGGGGAACACCGCGACCGATCACGCCGCTTAAAGCCATTGTGGCAACCCACATGAGATTGGCTCTAACATCAAAGTCTTTTGGTTCGCTGAGGGCTTTAGGTCCAAGCTCGATTAACGTTTGAAGTAGGCCTTCGGCAAATCGGTCTTGTACTGGAGCATTAACAGGGTAGGTTAAGTACTGCTCAGTGATGTGAATAAAGGCATCGACAACCCCATTGGCCACTTGGCGCTCTGGTAGAGTGAAAGTTTTACTTGGGTCTAAAACAGAAAACTTTGGATAAACATGGTCGCTCATGAAAGAGAGCTTAGCCTGATACTCTTTACGGGTAACAACGCTAGCACTATTCATTTCAGAACCTGTGGCTGGCAAGGTTAGCACTGTGCCAAATGGCAGTGCTTGAGTGACTTTTGCGCCCCAGCTCAAAAGAATATCCCATGGCTCACCTTCAAATAGGGCTGCAGCAGCGACAAACTTAGTACCATCAATAACAGAGCCGCCACCGACCGCCAATAGAAAATCAATATTTTGCTGCTTAACAACTTCAACGGCTTTCATTAATGTTTCGTAAGTTGGGTTTGCCTCAATACCGCCGAACTCAACAACATCACGCTGTCCAAGTGCTGCCTTTACTTCATCTAGCGTGCCAGTACTCTTGGCGCTATTGCCGCCAAACAATATTAATACTTTTGCATCTTTTGCGACTAAGTTATCCAGTTCGGCAATCTTGCCTTCGCCAAAGCTAATATGAGTTGGGTTGTAATAGTCAAAACTGTTCATATTCTTTCCTATCTATCGACAAGTATTATCGAATGAGTATGAGATATTTAGTAGACCAGTCGTCTATTAAATAGTTAAAAAAATACCCGCGCTAATCATAGGCGGGTGAGATAAAACTGTTGGCTATTTCAGCGGAGATATAGGCTGTGCCAACAGGGCTTTGGTTACTTGCAATACGCGTTCAATCACATTTGGATCACGTGATAATTTACTTTTTAAACTCGCGCCTAACCAAAGCTGGTATAAGGTTTCTGCCGTAATTTGGGCGTGCATCGCTGGAAGTGAACCGTCGTTGATCCCAGCTTCGATACAGTGGGCAAGACGCGTAATAACGCCTGATGAGCCTTTATCAAGCGCTAGGCGCATCGACTCAGAAAGATCTGCAACTTCGGCACTGAGCTTAACTACTAAGCATTTTTGGTCAATGCTGCAATTACTTTGAGTTGCCTGCCAGCGCAGCCAGTAGCTCATGAGTCGCTCAAGACCTGAACCATTTTTGGCGTCAAATAGTTCATCAATACTATGTAAGTATCCCTTGAAGTAACTGTTAATGATCTCTTCACCAAACAGCTCCTTAGATTTGAAGTAATGGTAAAAAGAGCCTTTGGGAACATCGGCAAATTTTAGGATCTGCGACAAGCCCACATTCGAGAAGCCTTTACTCGAAATTAAGCTATAACCAGAGTCAATAATATGCTGACGTGTTTGTTGGGATTCAATTTTCATAGGCCGTATCTTAAGCTCAATTAGACCGGTCGTCTAGTTAATATTTGCGATGGGTCAGTTTAAGTACATTATACTTAATTTAATCTAGATTTATTTTTCATTAAACATATGAAATTATAAGTATTATAAAGGCAGGGTGCTTCGTGAGAAATTCTGCTTTAGCACCACCGTTGATTCAATGCCCGCAATACAATTTAAGCTACCCAATGACTTTTTAACGAAGCTTTCGTAGCTAAGTAAATCACTGGCAACAATTTTTAAAACATAATCATGCGCCCCGGTGACAACAGAACATTCCATCACTTGCTCCAGACTTTGCATCGCCGTTTCGAAGCGCTCAGCATGATGATCTGAATTTTCTGTGAGGCGCACAAAGGCATAGACCACCACATTGAGCCCGACCTCTTTAGGTTCTATTTGTGCCGCATAGCCGCTTATAACTCCCGTCTGTTCGAGCTTTCTGACTCGGCGAAGGCAGGGGGTATCAGACATGTTTAACCTTGCAGCCAACTCTGAAATGGCAATACGGCCCTGTTGCTGCAAAATAGCGAGAATATTGCGATCTTTACTGTCCAAAGAGAACTCCGAATTTAGTTTTATAGTTTATTTCAATCGAATGTAGTCAATTTATAGTGGAATCCGATCTGAAATGGAAGTTATAGAAGGGAAAATGACGATTTTACCCCTAGAGATCCTGATAGGCTAATTCAACATAATAATAACAATAACAGGAACCGCTAGATGACATTGAATACTCGGGCTTTTGACCATTGGATCCGTACCCGTTTTGTGGAGCTCAATACCCAATTAGAGCTGTTATATGCAACGCAAGTTGATCGTGCCAATGTCGAAGGTATTGGTGAGTCACTTAAAATAGCGTTAGAAGCTGAAGGCCGAGAGATGATCGCGGCATTATTGGCGGAGGGAAATACCGACGAAGGCTTTGACCACGCGTTCGGCTTACTGGGGAATGTAGGCTTGTACATGGCTGCTTGTCGCCGTCATGAGATAACCGAGCCCTCTCGTGAGCAGGTATCACCATTAACAGAAGCCTCTGCTTTAGCGATGCATATCGGCGCTTCTATTGGTGTTACTCCAAGGTTTGCCACCGCGCACTTAACCACACATAACAGCGCTGATAACGGCCTATACAAACGGTTTACTAACCTGCCCGCTGAAAAGCTGTTTGTTGATTATAATACCAAAGGTATTCTTGCCTATAAGCGTGCAGCAGACGCATTATTAAAAATACAACCTCTAGGAATTTCTCATCCCATTGCCGCCGATTTACTGGTTGTCGCCAAGCAAGCGCTCGTAGATGTAAAAGAGTCGAATAAGCAACTCTTTAACAAGCTCGATACTAATGACTTCTTCTATTGCGTGAGGCCGTACTACAAACCCTATCGTGTTGGAAGCCAAGTTTACCGCGGTGCAAATGCCGGTGATTTTGCCGGTATCAATGTCATCGATATGCTTTTAGGGTTGTGCGCTGCCAACGAAGCTGGATATTCACAAATGTTGGTTGATAAGTTTCTGTATATGATGCCAGAAGATCAACGCATTTTGCGTGACTGTATGCGTCGTTCTAGCTTTATGGACGAGTTGTTAGCGCTGCGGCATTTGCACCATGAAGCCTGGTTTAAAGAAAACGTAAGGCTGTTTCTAGAGGTGTGTAGATTGCACGGTGAAACAGCGATTCAGCATCACAATGAATTAGTAAATAAGTATATTGCTATCCCTTCTCAAACGATGGAGCAGCAACATATGGATAAAGTTACCGCGAGTGGCCCGCCATTACCAGTGTTGCTTAATGCGCTGGAAAAACTACGAGATAGGCGGTCTGCGGCATGCCGCAGTGATATCAAGACGCGATATGACGATATTAAATCGCTCACTGCAAGCTTAGAGGCTCGTTGATATGGGGGATTTTAACCATGACTATAAAAAAGATTTTATGCTCGCGCCTGGAAGTTACTTATTGAACCATTCAGTTGGCAGGCCGCTTCAAACGGCTGAGGCTGATTTTAAGCAACAGTTTTTCACACCTTGGCAAGAGTCTGGTATTGAGCCTTGGAGAGATTGGCTTGGCATTATTGAGCGATTTACCGATGGTTTATCGAGAATGTTTAATGCCCCTGCGAGCGAGTTCTGTCCGCAAGTTAATCTATCGAGCGCATTGACCAAATTGGTGATGTCCGTTGATTCATTGCAACGTGATGATACCGTGATCTTAATGAGTGAGATTGATTTCCCCAGCATGGGTTTTGCACTCAAAAAAGCGCTGCCAAAAAACTGCGAACTGCGATTTATCCCTAAAGCGCTGGATATTACCGATGCTAATGTATGGGATGCTCACTTAACGACAGATATTGATATGGTGTTTGTGAGTCATGCTTACTCTAATACTGGGCAGCTATCGCCAGTCGATGACATTGTTGCGGCAGCAAAATCGAGAGGTGTACTCACACTGATTGATATCGCTCAGTCAGCGGGTGTGGTGCCGGTAGATTTAGGGGCTCTGCAGGCTGACTTTATGATTGGCTCCAGTGTTAAATGGTTATGTGGTGGCCCTGGAGCGGCTTACCTTTGGGTTAACCGTCAGCATATTGCAGATTGTCAGCCTAAGGACGTAGGTTGGTTTAGTCATGAAAATCCGTTTGAATTCGATATTCATGATTTTAGATACCATAAAAGCGCGCTTAAGTTTTGGGGCGGGACACCGTCTGTAGCGCCTTATGCGATAGCGGCTTATAGCATTGATTATTTTTGTCAGTTGGGTTCAGAAAAGCTACGCCAGCATAATCAGCATTTGATTGAGCTGGTGGCCAATGAGCTTGGCAGTGAACTGGTCTCTCCCCGAGAACAAGATAAACGCAGTGGAACCATGATCCTAAATTTCGGTCATCGGCAGCAACAGATATTATCAGCGCTAAAAAGTGCCAACATCAGTGTTGATGCACGAAGCCAAGGGATACGAGTGTCGCCGCACATATACAATGATGAAGCTGATATGTGGCGCCTATTAGAACTTGTTGGCACGACAGGGTGGTAACCAATAATATTGCTCTTTAGCCGTTGGATAAAGAGCAAATAGGGACACTTTTAAATTAGTGCTTAACAGCATGAAGATACGTTTTTCGATAATCAAATTGTTGATTCAGGCGGGTAATTTCACCTAGGCTCATATTGGCAGCAATGGTGTTTCCTTTACTGTCAGACACATATTTTTGAGCTGTTCTTTTGACAAAATCGACCACATAGACATTATTATTCTCAAGTGCCGTTGCGGCTTCTAACGCCGCGCTTTTAGAGCAATCATTACATAGTGCTACAGAGTTCATTCCTGCGAAGCTTGCTGCAGAGAAGAGTAATGTTGCCATCATTAGTGGGGCGGTAAGGGTAATTTTCATTATTTTCTCCAGAATAAATAAATGTGACTCAAGTCACGTTTTTATCATCTTGACTAATTAATGTCCATCTTTTTATTAGCATGTTGTTAACATAATTAGTTGTTTAATAAGTACTTATTTAAGCTGACACTAATATTTGTTGTCTTGTTCTTATTGAGTAGTCGCCGACAAATTCAATTAATTATTCTAGGTTGCCTATTTAACATTATTGATTGATAGTTAAAGCCATTCATTTTTACAAGGTGAGTTTAATGAAGATATTCATACTGTTATTGGGATTGTGCAGTGTTAGTGCCTTTTCAGTTGAATGGCAGACACAGCAGATTGATGCAAGTTTATCTTTTCGTGGTAGCGCAGCTGCTGATGGCATAGTGTGGGTGAGTGGCTCAAACAATAGTGTCTTTTTGTCTAAGGATGCAGGTAAAACTTGGCTCGATGTTTCTGTTACAGAGCAACCGTTAACCGATTTTCGTGATATTGAAGTTTTCGACGCTAACACTGCCATTGTGATGGGGGCTGGTGAGGGCGAGTTATCTACACTCTATATTACTGAAGATCAGGGGGCTTCTTGGAAACTGTTGCTCGAAAATAAACATGAAACGGGTTTTTTTGATTCTATTGCTTTTTGGGATAGAAACAACGGATTGCTGTTAGGGGATCCTGTTGATGGTTGCTTTGTTATCTTACGCACTCAAGATGGTGGTAAAAGTTGGCAACGGATTGCTCGAGCTCATCTTCCTAAACTGCTCGACCGTGAAGTGGCCTTTGCCGCGAGTGGTAATACCCTCATGGTCGGCAAAGCGGGTCAAGCATGGTTCACCACTGGCGGCCATAGTAGCTCTATTTATACCTCGCAAGACTCCGGTGATTACTGGCAAAGAACGCATATTCCACTCTATGACGATACACAAACTGCCGGCGGTTATGGCGTGGCGATGAATACTCTTGGCGATGTTTTTGTTGTCGGCGGTGATTACCAACAGCGTGATAAGCATGATGCTAATATGGTGTATCTAAAAGGCAAAGTCTGGCATAAAACGCGTAAGGCGACTGCCGGACTGAGAACCGCGATGGTTTGTCATCAAGCCATGTGTATAGCGACGGGTAAGTTGGCTACAGATATCTCATTTGACCATGGCTTTAGTTGGCAGCCGTTGTCGATTCAAGGTCAGACACAAGGTTATTACACCTTGGCGATTGATGGTGATACCTTGGTGGCAGCTGGGCATCAAGGCCGTGTGGCGGTCTACGTAGTGCCCCCCGAGAGCTGATTTTTTTACCGTTTATTAGATCCCAAGACATAACCATAAAACCCAAGTGACTTGCTTGGATTTTATGGTTTATTCAACGGCGACTCAGTCACTTTACTTTGGTAGCGTTTACCATTGATCCGTTCAATAATTTGAGTGGCATTTAGGTCGTGAATCACATTGATGAGTGTGGCAGGTGCATCGGTTACTGTGCCGATAATGACTAAAATAGGGATAACTTCTATCGGTAGACCGAGAGTGGTGACGATAAAAATTTCACCCAAAAAGGCTCCGCCAGGCACGCCACTAATAATAAATGCTGACAACACTGAAATAAGTACGGTGAGCGCAAAAACATCTGCAGTGAAATCCAAACCCAATATTGAATAGATAAATACAATCTTTAGCGCGGTGGTCATCGAGGCACCGCCTTTATTGAGATTGACCAACAAAGGCAGACAAATATCTGCTATCTCCTCTTTTATGCCCATCTTATTGGCGGCTCGGATATTAACGGGTAACGTGGCCAGAGAGGAGCTGGTACCTAATGCGGTAACTGACGGTGCAACCGCATTTTTCCAAAATTGAGTAACGCCTTTTGCCCCGCCACCTAACCAAGCGTAAAGAGTTGAGCCGATGATGAAATAGATAATTGCCGCAACAAAGAATAGCCCAATAGCGCGAGCAAAAGTGCTCAACAGTTCGGTGTCTTGACTGGCCATGGTTGAAGCAAAGTAGGCGCCTAGTCCTATTGGGGCTGCTACCATCAAAATGGATACTATCTTCATGATAACGGTATTGAGACTATCAAGGATATCTGAGACTTTCTCACCATCTTTTCCTGATTGACCAATAGCGATCCCGGCGATGACCGACATGATGATCAATGCCAGGATATTGGATTTAGACAGCAAACCAACAAAATCATTGGTAGTGAGCAAACCAACGAAATCCATTGTGCCCGCCCCCGCTTCAACATGTTGATGCAGATCGAGTAAAACACCTTGCGCAGGATCGAAGGCCAGAGCCAAGCCTACAATCGATACGGCGGGGATAATCGCCATTACAATTGACACCAAGAAGAGGGTAATAAGAATGGCACCGAGTTTTTTTAAGTCAGTCATTCGTGCAATGGAAGAGGTCACACTAATAGCAACGAGTGGCACAATAATCATGAATAGCAGATTAAGAAAAATCTGCCCAATAGGCTTTAATTCAAGTGCAAAATCAGGCAGTACAATACCGATAACGCCACCAATAAATAGTGCTGACAGTAAAACAATTGAAGAACGATAGGGCTCAAGTTTTTGCCACATAAATGAAGGTCCACTTATTATTGGTTGTCAGAACACTGACTTTTGATGGGGTATCCCATTAAGCTATCTAGCCATCGATGGGGTGTCAACCTAACAAGCGGTAGAAGAAAAGGAAAAGGCCTGCAGCAAGCAGACCTTTAAATATTGAATCGTCGCTAATTAACGTCCTCTTCGACCTTCTCGCGCCATACCGTGTTGCCTTGCGTTGCGTGAGCGGTTCAATCCTTCTCGGTCAATGTTGCGGTTATTCATCTGTCGATTCATATTGTTGGGGCGACTCATATCAGTATTAGGCCTAGATGGCATAGTGACAGGCTTGCTGATATCACGATTACTTAGCCCAGTTTCAACTCTCTGTTTAGTTGCGGGCGCAGGTGTCCAATTGCCTTTATTGCGGTTTTGCCACTCACCATTATTATCTCGTGCAATATTGCCATTTTTATCGGCAAAGACGTTATTGTCACGGCTCTTGTTGTGAGTCGCTTGTCTAAGATTGTTGTTTATTTTCTTTGAGTCAGCATTACGTACGCGGTTCTCTGGACGGTTATAGAGATTATTTTTCCCCACGCGGTTACCTGAAATATTGTTGTTTTTGGTAACCTTGTTGGAGATATTGGTTCTATTACCGATACTGACACTGTTACCGATATTAATATCACCGGTATTTATCACGACAGGGCGACGGTAACCTCCACCGTAATAACCGCCACAGCATCGGCCTGGATGATAGTTATTACCCCAGCCAGCATTCCAGCCAACCCCCACGCTAAAGAAACCATTGCTCCAACTCACACCGACGTTCCAGCCTGTCCAAGGGTTATAACCAACATGTAATCCCCAAGTCGGTGGTCTTGGATAATAGTAACGGCCCCAGTAGGGTGGGTAGTACCAGCCTGTGCCATATACAGGTACACCATAATAGGGGTAGGACCACATATAGCCTGGAGTGTAACCCACATAGACAACCTCGGGTGTAGAGTCATAAATCTCGACATAAGTGGTGTTATACACAGGTGAGCTTGGGGGGATTTTTGCAATCTCGTCTGTCGGGATGTTATCTGCGACTGTCCATGGGCCTTTAGCCGCTGAAGCGACAAACCAAACGGCATTATCTACTGCGTAGTACTGACCGTTTATTTTCAATACCTGAGTGGAGGTGTTAACGGCATAAGCGACCTTAGTACCTGGGATTGCATCAAACTTAGGCTCACCATCGTATTCAACAGTTAGCTTTGTTTCACTGCGCTTAATCGCAGCAGTTTGTGGTATTTGCGCATCGAGCATCGCTTGGTCTGCTTCTGTGGTGCCTGCAACAGAAACACGTAGGCCTCCAATATCGGACTCAGGTGGGATATCATTAAAACTCGTCGGCAGCTTATCGGCGCGAACAAACTCCCAAGGTCCAGCTTCCTTCTTGGCTTTAAACCAGCGCCCCGACAGCAATAAATACATATCACCTGAAGAAACCTCTCTAATCCATGCGGTCTCTGTGTTGCTGACGTACAGCAGCTTGCCTTCGGTCAGGCTTTTCCATCTGGGCTTACCCTCTGTTGCGACCAATTCGGTGGCGGTGTTTACGGCGATGACGGCGGGTGCTGAGGCACTTTTTGCTGGAGTGGCATCTTCAGGTTTAGGAAGCATTTTAACGAGGTCTTCAGGCGGATATTCGGTTGTTTGCCAAGGGCCCATGGGGTTGTCTGCGGTGTACCAGAACGTACCGCTGCTGAGGTATAACTTTTTAGTCTGTTGGTTACGTGCAACCGCAAATGGCGTGTTTAATGCTCGCTCATAAGGGCTGCCTTCTATTTCCCTAAATTGCGGCGCGCCGTCGAAAGACAGCAGTACACTGAGGTGCTGACGGAAAATAATGTTGGGGGCATCGTTCTTAATGTTCTCTAAGCTTTGTTTCTCTTGTTTAGCATTGGCGAGACTGGCAGAAAGGCGCTCCATTGAGATATTAAAACTACTGCTGCCTAGGGCTTTTTCTACCACTTCGGTAAAGCGCTGCTCGTCTGCTTCAGTCGACTCTGGCCAGCGAACCTGAGTGACTTTAACGTCTCTAACGGTAGCGTTATCGGTATTGGTATCGATGCGTGCACTAAACCAAAAAGCGCCAAAAACGGGCTCGTCTCTATCGATGAGTTCGAGAGACATTGCCGCACGCCCTTGCAGAATATTACCGTTAAGTGATTCAGGCTGTGGCTGATATACCACTATGGTGCCCTCTTTTTCGGTTACCTCTTGTGGCCACTCAATCGCGTTAGCATTGGCTAGACCCAATAGCATCATCATGATTACGGCGAGGGTTGAGCGGAAACATGCAAAAATTTTAGCTGACATAGCAGTCCCTTCTGTTTTGATCGAGTGGTGAATATCAAGCTAACATGTTGGCTATTATAATGGTTAAACTTTATTCAGAATAACTATAGTTGTTCATTATTATAATCGCATTATGGACAAAAATATTATTGATTTATAAGCACAAAAAAGCCCTAAACGTTTCCGCTTAGGGCTTTCTAAATGGCGCTTTAACTACGCCATTAACTCAGTTTTTAAGTTTACAAGCTGTAATAAAGCTCGAACTCTACAGGGTGAGTCGTTTGGTTAACACGTTCAACATCAGCAGTCTTAAGCTTGATGTATGAATCGATGAAATCATTGCTAAATACTTCGCCACGAGTTAGGAACTCACGGTCAGCGTCTAGACACTCAAGTGCATTTTCCAGTGAAGTGGCAACTGTTGGGATTTCAGCCGCTTCTTCTGGTGGTAAGTCATATAGATCTTTATCCATTGCTTCGCCTGGATGGATCTTATTTTGGATCCCGTCAAGACCAGCCATTAGCATTGCAGAGAATGCTAAATATGGGTTAGCCATTGGGTCACCAAAACGTAATTCAATACGACGACCTTTAGCACTTGGTACTACTGGGATACGGATAGAAGCACTACGGTTGGCTGCTGAGTAAGCAAGCATTACTGGCGCTTCAAAGTGTGGAATAAGACGCTTGTATGAGTTCGTTGCTGGGTTTGCAAATGCATTAATTGCGCGAGCATGTTTGATGATGCCGCCGATGTAGAACAATGCTGTTTCGCTTAGGCCTGCATACTTGTCGCCAGCAAAAATGTTCACGCCATCTTTTGCTAGAGATTGATGCACGTGCATGCCGCTACCGTTATCACCAACGATTGGCTTAGGCATAAAGGTTGCTGTTTTGTTGTAGGCGTCAGCCACGTTATGGACAACATATTTAAGCACCTGAACTTCATCCGCTTTAAGCGTAAGCGTATTAAAGCGAGTGGCGATTTCGTTTTGACCAGCAGTGGCGACTTCGTGATGATGTGCTTCAACAACTTGGCCCATCTCTTCAAGTACAAGACACATTGCTGAACGTATGTCTTGTGAAGAATCAACTGGCCCTACTGGGAAATAACCGCCTTTAACGCCTGGACGGTGACCTTTGTTGCCGCCTTCGTAGCTGGTACCTGAGTTCCAAGCGGCTTCTACAGCGTCAACTTTGTAAAAACAACCTGACATGTCAGCGCCATATCTAACGTCATCGAATAGGAAGAACTCTGGCTCAGGACCAATCAATACTGTATCGGCGATACCAGTAGAGCGTAAGTAGTCTTCTGCTTTCTTAGCAATTGAGCGTGGGTCACGGTTGTAACCTGTCATTGTGCCTGGGTTTAGAATATCGCAACGAATGTTTGCGGTTGTTTCAGCAGTGAACGGGTCAAGTACGAAACTTGCAGCATCAGGCATGAGCACCATGTCTGATTCGTTAATGCCTTTCCAACCTGAAATTGAAGAGCCGTCAAACATCTTACCGTCTTCGAAAAAGTCTTCATCAACCTGGTGGCTTGGGATCGAAACGTGATGCTCTTTACCTATGGTATCGGTAAAACGTAGATCAACAAACTTAACTTCTAATTCTTGTAGTTGTTGTAAAACTGATTCTGCTGACATTCTAAAGTCTCCGAGTAGGGTAAAGGGTTATCCCTTGTTTTTTATCTTAATGCTTAACGCAATATGCGATTCTGCTATCTGTAAAGCGAGAGTCGTGCCAATCATGTAACATTATGATTTATATGAATTCTAAATCATACTAAAAATATAAAGTTAGCTTTAACGCACCATTTTGGTGCGGCAAGCGGATCAAAATGGTGCACGCGCCATCATTGTGCAGCTAGACTGTTTTCATATTGACTAGCCGTTGGCTAATGGTTAAAAGCAAGACAACAGAATAGCCAAGAATAAGACTTTTTTATAGGGGACAAGTCAAAGAAAAATCAACCAAATGTAGATAAGTGTTATTCAGATAAAAGACAGTTTCATGCCGCTCGCAGGCGTATCTGGTTAAACAGACTAAACTAGGAAGTCGACTAAAGGGGTCGTAAACAGGATGTTTAACAAAATTTATCAATTAAAAGGACGCTAAATGCCTCAAAGAGGTATTTGAAAGGAACGGGAATATAAATAATCCTATCAAAGATAATGATGGAAAGTGTATGTAAAGCGGACGTTATGACGGGAAAAAGCAACACGCATAAGTTATTTCTAACGATTGGTTAAAAATAATCCTGTGAGATACTCGCCACCTAGAGTAGAATGTCACGCTTTTTATAGCAACAACTATAATCGTTTGGTTTTAGTGGTTGTCAGTACCCCCCCCTATATATTTATACCGATGGTAAGAGGTTTAGCCGTGTTAGAGAATTTACGTAACATCGCCATTATTGCACACGTTGACCATGGTAAGACTACCTTGGTTGATAAGCTGCTGGCGCAGTCAGGAACCCTTGAGACTCGAGGAGAAGCCACTGAGCGGGTGATGGATTCAAATGATCTTGAAAAAGAACGTGGTATCACGATTCTGGCCAAGAACACTGCCATCAAGTGGAACGATTACCGTATCAACATCGTTGATACCCCAGGTCACGCCGATTTCGGTGGTGAGGTTGAGCGTGTTCTATCTATGGTTGACTCAGTATTACTACTAGTTGACGCAGTTGATGGTCCAATGCCACAAACTCGTTTCGTGACTAAGAAAGCATTTGCTCAAGGTCTTAAGCCAATCGTTGTTATCAACAAGATTGACCGTCCTGGCGCACGTCCTGATTGGGTTATCGACCAAGTATTTGACTTGTTCGACAACCTAGGCGCAACCGATGAGCAACTAGATTTTCCAATCGTTTATGCTTCTGCACTAAACGGTTTCGCTTCTCTTGATCCAGAAGTCTCAGATGGTGACATGACTCCTCTATTTGAAACTATCGTTGAGAAAGTTTCATCTCCTGACGCTGATGCTGAAGGTGATTTCCAGATGCAGATCTCTCAAATCGATTACAACTCATACGTGGGTGTTATCGGTATTGGTCGTATCAAGCGTGGTAGCGTTAAGACTAACCAACAGGTCACTATTATTGGTGCTGATGGTAAGAAACGTAACGGTAAGATGGGCCAAGTATTAGGCTACATGGGCCTAGAACGTAACGAAGTCGAGATTGCTAACGCTGGTGATATCGTTGCAATTACGGGTCTTGGTCAGTTGCTGATTTCTGACACTGTTTGTGCAACTAACAACGTAGAAGCATTACCAGCTTTGTCTGTTGATGAACCAACACTAACAATGACCTTCCAGGTCAACACCTCTCCATTCGCTGGTAAAGAAGGTAAGTACGTAACTTCACGTAACATCCTTGAGCGTCTGCAGCAGGAACTTGTTCATAACGTAGCACTACGTGTTGAAGAAACTGAAAGCCCAGATCGTTTCCGCGTATCGGGTCGTGGTGAACTTCACCTTTCAATTTTGATTGAAAACATGCGTCGTGAAGGTTACGAGCTAGCTGTTTCTCGTCCAGAAGTTATCGTTAAAGAGATTGATGGCGAGATGTGTGAGCCATTCGAAAACTTGACTGTTGACGTTGAAGAGCAACATCAAGGTGCTGTTATCGAGAAGCTTGGTATCCGTAAGGGTGACATGAAAGACATGCAGATGGATGGTAAGGGTCGTGTACGTATCGATTTTGTTATCCCTAGCCGTGGTCTAATTGGTTTCCAAACTGACTTTATGACAGCCACTTCAGGTTCTGGTCTTATTTACCATTCATTCGACCATTACGGTCCTGTGAAAGGTGGTGATATTGGTCAACGTGCCCGTGGCGTATTGGTCTCTAACGCAACTGGTAAAGCACTGACATTCGCATTGTTTAACCTTCAAGCTCGTGGTCGTCTGTTTATTACTCACGCTGCTGAAGTTTATGAAGGTCAAGTTGTTGGTCTTCACGCTCGTGCAAACGATTTGACTGTTAACTGTTTGAAAGGTAAGCAGCTAACTAACATGCGTGCATCGGGTACCGATGAAGCACAAGTACTGACTCCGCATATCGACATGACACTTGAGCAAGCGCTTGAGTTCATCGATGATGATGAGCTAGTTGAAGTAACACCGCTGAACATTCGTGTTCGTAAGCGTTACTTGAGCGAAAACGATCGTAAGCGTCATAACCGCAAGTAATCGTTTCGTTTAGCTTCAGTCCTTAAAAGGATTGAGCGCTAAGAAGAAGCCCTGAACATGAAAATGTTTGGGGCTTTTTTATACATGGTCATAAATGTTCCATTCATTTATTGGCATTCCCTCCTTGACCCACAGGGATGTGAGGAATGCCTAAGTGATATAGGGAATATCATAGGCCTTGGCTGTCAGATGTATTTATCCCCGAAGTACAGGATGTACTAGGAGGGGATTTATGTCTGGAAAATAATGGAATTCAGTGGTTCCAAACGGTTGATGCAAAGGATGTGCGAACGGCTCGTAAAGGAACCGCTGAAGATACGCAGGGACCGTTAATTACAGGGCACGCTACCAAGCTTGGGATTACAGCGTGTTACCGCTGCATATGCACAGCCTTGCGGGAGGCGGGTAATAATCCCCGTTGTATCTGTACCGCGGTATTTTTGAGTGGAAAAGTGATCCACAAAGATGAGCGGCTTTTTAATGCGACAGGTTAACGTAAGCGCACAGTGTGTTAAATTGCGCACGCCGAATTGACTCGCAAGTTACTTAGCCGTTACTGCACGACACCTTTGTCTTGAGTTGGAGTCGGTTTGGATTTTGCAAGTTTACGCCAAAGCATTTCCAATGGCCCTTGCTTGAAATACTTAAGGTATACGCTGGCAAGAATGATTTGAAAAATAGAGAAACCAAGCGCAATCAACATATAGCCTGGCCTGTCGAGTGTGTTCACTAGTGTTGGCGCAAAATAGCGAAACACTAGTACTCCACAAATTGACTGCAGGATGTATAGGCTTAATGATAATTGGCCTACCTTCTGTAATGGCGCCAATACAGTGGAACGGTTTTGACATATTTTAACCAGTATATGAATGTAAATCAGCGCCATAGGTATTGCGCTGACGATAACGGCAACACCTGATAGGGTATTTAATATAGGATCTGTTGAAAGAGTCAGTAAGCTATCGAAAACCGATAATAGTACCGTCGCCACTGCCAGCTGGATAAGTTGGTTTTTGTTAAAGCCGTGCTCAAAAATGCCTTTACGGTAAAGCGCTATGCCAAGCAGCATTAAGCCTGCTGATAACCACATAAGAGTTAATGGGATAACAAATAGCATCGTTGCAAATATCGTCAATTGCATCGTCAGCTGTTCTGCATACGATCCAAACCATATTAGGGACTCCTCTTCAAATAGCGCAGATCCACGTATAAATTTTTCCTCGGGAGATAATAGGCTCATCAGGGTGAGGAGCAGCACAGGGGCAGCGATAAACAAAAGTGATTTTTTTAGCAGTTTATTGTGATCAAGTTTAAGGTAACAAAGTGCCACAAACCCACTGAGTGCATAGGTAAAAAGTACGTCACCAGACCAGATGAAAATAGCGTGTATCACCCCGAAAATCACAAGCCACTTCAACCTGGATTTCACTAATTGATAAGCATCTCTATTTTGTGCTGACAATCTGTCGAACTGAATCGCCAATCCCACCCCAAATAGCATTGAAAACAAACTAATGAAGCGGCCTTCAATAAAAAAATTGCTGAACAACTCCACTAAAATGTCATGCAATGGGTTGGATTCATGGCTGGCGTAGCCTGAAATAGCATTGCCAAAAAAGTAGATATTGATGAACAAAATGCCCAATACAGCTAAGCCACGAATAACATCGATATTAGCGTTACGATCAAAATCTGTAGGGTTCTGCGATGGGTTATTTATTATCACGGTTAACGGTTCCATGTTTTTTGCTTGCACTCCAAGTGCAATAATAGGCTAGACAATATTATACCAGTTCCATTAAATATGTGATCAATTCAGAGCTGTCTCAGGGCTTTCAATTCTAGGCGCATTGTTGAAGAAATGGTTATTCCCTTTTGAGACTTGCAACGCAGTAATGGAAGTCCTGAGAAGCTCACGTAGTGCGGGTTTAAAATCACTTTATGCTGCGTATGTGGTTTTCGATATAGAATAACTATTAGCTACAATCGACTTACTTGCCTACAGTGATTTTAATTCCCGCTGAATGACCAACTATTTAATGGAATTGGTATTAGCATTAAGCCGCTTGCGAAATCACGACATCTACAATCGATTACCTTTCATGTGGTTTGGGTATAAATCTGATTAAAATAAAACGTTAGCCAAAAAAAAAGCAATCCATATGGATTGCCGAATAATATGTTCAATTTACAGTGCGCTAGCGTTGAAACTGAATTTTTGTGCCAAACCTAACTAGGAATGCGCAGTAGGGAGTGATGATGAACAAAACAAATATTTAGCAGGGCATTTTCAGTGGTTAACCGACAAAATGGCTTACAAACATTAGCCTCATATAATCAGAGTGTGATAACTCTAGATGGTTCCCACTTTCTGCATTAACAAAAGTTTAGTTTTAAAAAATCCGATATTCAGATGTGAGTGCACTCCCTCTACTTGAAAGAAACGTCTCCATCCTTGGAGACGTTGTGTTGCTTCGACTCGCGCTAATGCCCTATCGAATTTAGGTGTTGGATTAAATACATCCGCGTTTCTGTTGGTGTTTGACTTACCCAAAAACCACATAGGTAAGCAATCAGAGGGACCAGAAACAATAGTGTCATTAAGGCGATAGTAAGACCTCGTGCCGATAACTTAATACCGTTGCGAGTGCTAAACTGCAAAGCCTCTTTTGTGGGGCAGGCTGATACGCAGCGCATGCAGGCTTGGCATTCATCTGAGCGGATATTGATCTGACTATGTACCGAAATATTGGCAGGACAGGCGCGGCTGCATTTATCACAGTTCATCCCTTTACTGTCAATCAAGCAATGCTGAGTATTGCGGCGAATTTTAAATGGACTTAAAAAACTGACTAGCCCGAGTAATGCACCATAAGGACAGATGTAACGGCAAAATCCTTGTCGGCGCCATAACGCCAGGCTCAGAATAAAGCTGAAACAGAGAAAAGTAACTAGGCCTGGAGTGATAAAAAACAGTGCCATTTTTAGATCGGCTATCTTGTGATAGTTGCCACTGAGGTAGTCAGGTATTCCCTGTGCAGGCATACCCACAATGATATAAAGTAACGCCAGTAAAAGAAGGTACTTCACCATTCTCAGTGGCCAATCTAGCCAAGCTGGTGGTAAATATTCACGTTTGATAAAGCGTATTCTGAGTTTATAGAGGTATTCGCCAGCTAAACCGAGCGGACAAGCCCAGCCACAAAAAGCACGTTTACAGATCAAGCCGGTTAGTAGTACTACTGTTAACATTACTGCCGCTGCAGGGTGAGTTTGATCCCAAATGCCGAGGCTGATAATTGCTTTGAGTTCGATACCGCCAGCAATGGGTAGGAATGCATCACCAACATCGGGACGCATAAGCCAAGGCGTAATCCCGGCTTTGAGCAGTGCGCTATTCACCGCAAACTGTATTCCAACCAGCAGCATCGATAGCGCTAACAGATGCTGCACCCCTTCGCGTAAGTTATTGCTCCTCATGTCGCCCTGAGCGACTTGGGGTTGAAACTTGCTGACTAAGCCAATAATGACTGCCGCAATGGCAAGAGCGGCGATTAGAGGCCAATATAGGCTAGATATGACTGCGGCTGAAACCAATACTCCGCTAGCTGCTGCCCCCCATTTTTTGCCACTCCAATAAAGCAAGCTAACGCTGTAGGTTAGTGCCAAAGTAAGCGTTAATGATTCGATAAAGCTCATAACGGTGTCAGTTTAATAATGATTGATACTAGTGTGAAACTTTTTAAAGGAAGAAGTTCTTGGAGTGTAAGCAGATTGTGGAGTAGGTCGTAAACTTGTGATTAAACTATAAGAAATAAGGCTTTGAGTTCACAAATTCGGTTCCTAAGCCACAGGGCGTAGGAACCGGACTTTAGTCGTCGCTTATTTGCCTTCTAATGCAGCAATAAACTTAGTCGACTCATCAATTGATTTGTTCATCTCTTTTATCAGGCCAGAAATGTCAGTTTGTAAACTGCTAAATTCACCCTTAATGGCGCCAATGGCTTGTGCGTTAAGGTTATGCTTTAAGTAAAGCATATTGTCTTTCATGGCCGTGAGTACCGGCGGCATTTTGCTTTCAGCACGACGCATGCTTTTGATCAGTTGAGTATATGAACGGCGAGTCTGTTTAAGCTTGGTTTCGCTATTTCGGCGCAGACTCGCTTTGCTTATCTCGGCTATCTCTGTCTGCCATTCATCGAATAATGCTTCGGCGACATCTTCAACTTTGTCGATGCGATTAGTGACATCATCGGCCGCATCTAGCGCCGACTCATATTCATCTTTGGCCTTGTTATAAGCACTTTCGAGATCGCCACCGTCATGGTTAAGTAGCGCCTGCATCTCTTCAAGAGCTGAGCTGAACTGCTCTTGTGCTTCCTCTTGAGATTCTTTGGCGTCTTCAACACGATCGACCATGATGTCGCGTTTGTGATAACCGACCTTTTCCATGGCGCCATAGTAGGCACTTTGGCAACCCGTCAGTAGTAAACCGCAACTTATGATGGCAACAGATAATATTTTTTTCATCTTATTCAATCCTGAATGTGATTCTAAAGCTTAACCCTAAACTTGTGTGTATTGGCGCTGGACTAATCGGCGCGATATTTAGCCGCATCGATAATGCTCCACAAATGGGCTATTGCACCGATGATTGCGGGGAATATTAACCACCACATGGCATAACCGACGATTACGACAATACAAAACACTAATGCAGCGAGTATACGACCTTGAACGAGTTGCCCAAGACCGGGAAAGAAAAAGCTTGCGATAGCGGCAATAACATTGCCAGCGGAACCCTGTTGAGACATCAATTCGATCCTTATACTTGTAAAGAGAAGGTTATAAGCTTTATTGTACCAATATAGATTTAAACAAATCATTTATCGTTGTACATATTCGGTACAACTTTAACAGAATCAAGAGTGACAAGTGAAAAATAAGATAGCAGTGAATCAATTTCGGTCTTTTTTGTGGAGTATTTGGGCATTTTTTTTACATTTGCTGCGCCGCTTTAAAGAAGATCAAGTCAATATTAAAGCGGGGCACTTAGCCTACGTAACGTTACTCTCGTTAGTACCGATTGTGGCCGTCATGTTTTCTATGCTGTCGGCTTTTCCAGTCTTTGCCGGTATTCGCGAGCAGTTGGAGGGGTTTGTGTATGACAATTTCTTACCTGCTGCTGGCGATACGGTACAGATTTATATTAATGAATTTGTGGCCAACGCCTCTAAAGGTACCACTGTTGGTATCGCAGCCCTTGTGGTAGTTGCATTAATGCTCATCTCTGCAATTGATAAGTCACTTAACAGTATTTGGCGTACCAAAGAAAAACGTCAAGTTGCGGTGTCGTTTTCGATGTACTGGATGGTACTGACGTTGGGGCCTGTTTTGGTAGGGGCAAGCTTGGTGGCTAGCTCCTATCTTGTGTCACTTCAGCTATTTAATGACTCTGAATTGTCGGGCGTGGTGCCGCTGATTATTGAGCGATTGCCAATGATATTTTCGGTGGCTGCTTTTTTGCTACTTTATATGGTGGTGCCGAATAAGAAAGTTAAGTTTTTCCATGCATTACTGGGTGCCATTGTCGCCGCGATGCTGTTTGAACTGGGCAAGAAAGGCTTTGCATTTTATGTAACTCAATTCCCGAGCTACGAGGCTATTTACGGCGCATTAGCGGTGATCCCTATTTTATTTGTTTGGGTGTATGTCTCGTGGGTTATCGTATTGGTTGGCGCTGAGATAACCGCCGCGTTGCCGGAATATTTACGCGAACGACACCTGGCTAGGACGGCGCTATTATTAGAAAATCGCGGCGAAATAGAGACACCAGTGCCGGCTACCGATAGCAGCCCTGTTGATGCTGACAAGCTTAAATCGACATCTAAAGAGGGGCTTAAAGACAATGCTAAGGCTGCAGACGTTGATAGCGCGTGACTGGTTAGCGGTCGGTGATGAGCATGAATTATATATAAGCCAATACGGTAATCTTGATGGTATTCCGTTGCTGTATTTACATGGTGGTCCAGGGGCTGGCTGCTCATTTGATGAGTTAGGATTGTTCGACCTTTCGGTTTACCACGTGATTATGATGGATCAAAGAGGGGCGGGGCGATCGCGACCTAGAGGAGGACTTGAGCACAACAGTGTTAATCATTTACTCACTGATATTGAACAGGTTAGAAAGTGGTTAGGTATTGCTAAGTGGGCGCTAGCGGGTGGCTCATTTGGCGCAACATTGGCGCTATTGTACGCTGGGTTTTATCCAAACCGAGTGACCAAACAAGTGCTGTGGGGCGCCTTTATTCCTAGCGAGGAAAGCATTCAATGGTTGTATGGTCAACAGGGGGCCGCTCGCTTATTTCCATCTGAGCATTTGGCCTTTAGTGTGGCAGCGGTACCGGGTAATCAACTCGATGGATTATTTTCATGTTACCGAGAGGGTTTCGACAATGATTCTACAAGCATTCGTCAACATTTTGTGAGGTGCTGGTTAAACTGGGAGCTGGCTTTGGCCTACCCTGGTTGTTTGCAAGTGGGTGAAAATGTCATTCTCAGTCAGGCATTAGCAAGCATCGAGCTTTATTATGTGACCCATAATTACTTCGGTGCCTTTGAGCTGTTGTCTGCCACTGTGATGGATATTCAAGCGGAAACGCTCATTATTCAGGGAGAGCTAGACAGGGTTTGTCCAAGCGGTTTTGTACATGGTTTTTTGCAAGATAAAGCAAATCATCAGATAAAGGTGATGGAAGTTAACGGCGGTTATCATGCATTGGCGGACGTCAAAATGGCGAATGCAATCGTGAGTGCCGTAAGGGAAATGGCCCTAAAAATAAATAAAGGAATTCGTATCCAATGAAAAAATTATTAGTAGCAGGCTTGGTCATGAGCCTTAGTGCTTGTGCTGCAACAGAGAACAACACTGACGTTGAAGTAACGACTAAAACCCCTGATAGTGTGACTTTAGGTGGGATGACGAATGAACAAGCTTCAACAAAACTTTTAGAAGCATTGCTCAGTAAAAACTACTTAGCGACTAAAGCAGGGCCTAATGGCGTGGCGGTAAATTTTGATAATAGTCAGTTTATCCTGCAGCCAAGTATTAACCCTGAAGGTATCGACCGAATTTTAATGAACCGCTTTTATGCTATCCACCCTAAGTATGTGGGCAGCAAAGAGATGATGATCATGATTGGTACACTGAACCAGAAACTCAACTTTGCAAAGTTTGTAGTTAGAGAACGAGGTGCTGTGATTCAAGTGCAAGGCGCCGCAACATTTGTTGATACCATTAGTATGGAAGAGATCCGTCGCTTTTTACTTTGGACCGATGAAGGCTTGCGTCAGGTCGGTAAATCGCTGCCTGAAGGCTCAGAAGATGTTATTAAGCCAATCCCTGTGATGCAACAGATTAAATCAATGTAAGTTTACCCGCTACAGAAAATCGCCTATGACTTACATGAGTAAGCTAGGCGCTTTTTTTTAGCTTTTTAAGTCGGAGAGTTTTTACGTGATAGCCCTGATTCAACGTGTGAGCGAAGCAAATGTAGTCGTTGATGGTGTGACCATTGGAGAGATAGATAAAGGCCTGTTGGTTTTGCTAGGTGTCGAGCGAGAAGATGATGTGGCAAAAATGAAAAAATTGGCTACTAAGGTAATGAGTTACCGCGTGTTCTCTGATGAAAATGGCAAGATGAACCTGAATCTAGAGCAGGCGGGCGGTAGTTTACTGGTGGTTTCACAGTTTACACTGGCTGCGGATACTGGCCGTGGTTTACGTCCCAGTTTCTCAGGTGCTGGTACGCCAGATCAAGCGCGTGAACTGTATCAAGCCTTTGTTGATTTCTGTCAGTCGAAAGGGGTCAATACTCAAACGGGGGAATTTGCCGCCGATATGAAAGTCTCATTAGTTAATGATGGCCCGGTGACGTTTAATCTACAGGTTTAGTTTGTCATGACATCAAAACCGATGGATGAAACGGCATTACTAAAACAACTACAACAGACTTGGTATCGAACCATACCCGTTAGCGAGTTTATGCATGTGACGCCAATTGAGTTTAACGCCGATAGCTTTAGCGTTACAGCGCCATTAGAGCCGAACATCAATCTTCATCAAACAATGTTTGCGGGCAGTATTTATACCCTAATGGCATTAACTGGTTGGGGGATGATGTGGTTGCAGCAACACCTTGGCGGTGTTGAAGGCGATATCGTGCTGGCCGATGCACATATTCGTTATATTGCACCAATAAACGAGGCCCCTGTTGCTAGAACCCATTGGGCTGGTGCGGATCTATCTGTGTTGCAGCGAGGTAAACGGGCACGAGTTCCTTTAACTATAGAGTTATATTGTGGCGATAAATTATGTGCTAATTTTGACGCTATATTTGTGAGTTTACCCACCAAAAATTTATAATTTTGTTGTTGAGACATTCAGATTAAATAGAAAAGCGACTCAACTGAGTTAAGTCGCTTAAGTTTGGTTATAGTCATCTATTTAGCGGTGAAATCATCCATTAAAATCACGCCAAGTGGTGTTCCGCCGCCGATATTATCAACTGCCGCGACGCTATAAATACCGCCTGCCATTAAGGATACCGCTAGTGGACCGATTGCAACGGTTTTGCTGTCGTGTGGTGTCACGCTAACAACATAGTCACCCGCTGTAATGGACAGTGCACCAGAGGCTGCCATAAAGGGCACATCGCTCAATGCGGGAGTTGCATCGCTGATATCATCAGTCGCAGTTAAGTAGATATCAACATTACCTGCAGAGTAAGAAGCATGGGCAATATTGAGCTTTGCTGCCGTTGCTATACGTCGAGGGCTATCCATCAATACCCACGGCATAATGTCATTCTCTGTGAGTGAGCCAACAGCAAGTGCCGAGTAACTCATACCTTGATCTAAGGTCACAGCTGCCATGTCGATGACAACGACACTATTATCGCTATTAGCTGCCACGGTAACAGTGTGGTCCCCTTCGGGTACGTTCAAGAAGGGAGTTACTTGCTTGAATGTGAGCATAGCAACCGCAGGTGTTGTCCCCTCATCTAGAAACACATCGACAGCAGGCGCATCTGCGACCGCGTGGATAACTCTGAGGCCTGCTCCGGCATCTTTATCCTGTATTAATACTTGCCCTTCAGGAAGCGCTGCCAGCAGTGCCACGGGTGATGAACCGCTCCACACATTGGTGACCGCAGTGAGGAAATAGTCATTTAGTGCCATTAAAGCAACAGTACCTGAGTCATATACCACTGCTTTTTGATCGGCGACTGTGATACGAATTTGATAGTCACCAGCGGCGAGCTCAATTTGGGCGGTGTAAGCCATATAATCTAGCGATAGCGTGGGCGACATCATGCTGATATCGGCATCGACAGCAGTGACGTAGACGTCAACTTCGCCAACACCTACAGTGCCATGCAACACTTGTACTCGGGCATAATCAGCCGCAATATCGGCTGTAGGATTTTCAATAAGGGCAAGATCTAAGCTGTTGTCTGCGACGCTACCGACTGCGACCGCGGTGTATTCCATATCCGCTTCTGCATCCAAGAATGCAGTAAAAACAGTTTGTGTTTCGTCGCCAGGTAATTGGGCATCGACACTGATATCGTATTCAGCTGAGCTGACCTGCAGTAATCCTGAGGATTGAGCATAATCAACATCGGTGAGTAATGCGTTACCGTTGGCTAATATGTTGACCATGGGTGCATCGGCACTGGCATGAATGACACGAATTTGTGATGAAGCTGCAGGTTCAGGTAAAACGACTGCGATATTGTCATTGTCATCGTCACTGCCGCAAGCGGTTAAGGCGAGTGTTGCAATAAGTAAGGCGCTAGTATGTAAACGTTGCATTGGATTTCCCTTCTTGAGTTGGGTTCCATTCGCTATACGGGCTTTCTAAAAACAACGATCACATTTTTATTACATCTCTCTCTATAATCCAATTCACTTGCTGAATAATATTTAAACTATTTATCTGTTTTAATAGAGTATTAGTCTTATTCATTATTTTAAAAATTTATTTATAATTTCGAATGTTTTACTGGCATTAAAATGTAGTGATGAATATCGAATTGGAGTGTATGACGGTTTGATTGTAGAGACGAGTGGTGAGTTCTTTCGATTTAATCGAACAGTAAGCGGAGTTTTATCCGCTATTTTTGTCTTTTATTGCACTCTACACTGACGTCATTCGATTGAGCAGTTAAATTCATCTTAGCTTGATCATCATTATATGGAGTACGTTATGTCGAAAGTTCTAGTATTGAAATCAAGTATCTTAGGTGGCTATTCTCAATCAGCTCAATTAATAGAGCATCTAAGCCAGCAGTTTTTAGCACAAGGAAAGCTGCTCACTATCCGCGATCTTGCAGCAGAGCCTATTCCTGTTTTAGACGGTGAAATTGCGTCGGGTATGCAAGGTAGTGATGATTTATCGCAACGTCAACAAGATGCTATCGCACTGTCGAATACCTTAATTCAAGAGTTGAAAGAACACGACACCATAGTGATTGCTGCGCCAATGTACAATTTCTCTATACCGACTCAGCTTAAAAATTGGATCGATCTTGTTGCACGTGCTGGAGTGACTTTTACCTATGGCGAAAATGGCCCAGTAGGGTTAATTAAGGGCAAGCAGGCTATCGTTATTAGCACTCGAGGCGGCGTGCACAAAAATACCGCAGCAGATCATGTTGTACCTTACCTTAAGACGGTACTGGGTTTTATCGGCATTGATGACGTCGAATTTGTTTATAGCGAAGCATTGGCTATGGGGCCTGAAGCAAAAGAGCAAGGATTAGCCCAAGCAAAACAAGAACTGGCATTGATAGGTGCTTAATGACTTTCCACTGAATAACTGAAAAGGCCGCTAACATTAGCGACCTTTTTGTTGCTAAGTGATGCTAGCCCTGCGGCTTACAAGCCAATAGATCTTTAAGGGCGCCAGCATTAACCACACTGGCTAAACCGCTGGCGTTAAGTATATCGCAGCCCTTTTGCGCTCGGATACCCGCGCCGCAGTAGAGTAGAAACATTTGTTGTGGGTTGTTGATACGGACTACCCATGCCGCCAAGGCATCCAGCGGCACATTGATCGCGTTTGGCAGATGGCCGTCAGCGAACTCTTGAGGACTACGAACATCAATAACAGTGGCGCCTTGTTCGATAAGCTGCCAACACTTATCTCCTGGCTGACAGCTAGACAGCGTCGAAAGTATAGGTTCAGACATGGACTCTCCTTTCACATAGCAATTTATATATTAGTGACACCTATTAAAACCGTTTATTAGATTTATTTCAATAAGATTTTCCTAATCCACCATTCAAGGTTACTGATATAAAGATTATGCTAACTAACCCTGCTCCCAAAAGGAGCTATTTATAAAGGGGTTATGTCGACCACTTCTTAAAAATCAGTGAAGTATTAATCCCACCAAAGGCAAAGTTGTTACTCATGACATAATCAGTCTCGAGTAACCTTATATCATTCTGAATGTAGTCGAGCTGAGCACATTCAGGATCAATCTCGGTAAGGTTCAGTGTGGGGGCAAACCAGCCCTCGTTCATCATCTGAATACTGACCCAAGCTTCAAGTGCACCGCAAGCGCCAAGGGTGTGGCCAGTGTAACTTTTAAGTGATGAAATCGGCTGTGATGGGCCAAACACGGCGTTGGTCGCCTGTGTTTCGGCGATATCGCCACGTTCAGTTGCCGTGCCGTGGGCATTGACGTAACCGATACTACTGGCGTCAATAGCAGCATCTTTAAGCGCGAGTCGGATAGATTTTTCCATCGTTCCTGCGTTTGGCTGGGTGACATGTAAGCCATCTGAGTTGGTACCAAAACCGACGATTTCAGCATAGATTCTAACGCCACGGGCTTGGGCGTGTTCGAGATCCTCAAGCACTAAGGTGCAAGCGCCTTCACCAATCACTAATCCATCACGCTGCTTATCAAATGGCTTAGGCGTTTGTGACGGTGTATCGTTTTGAGTGCTGGTGGCAAAAAGGGTATCGAACACAACGGCCGCAGTTGGGCATAACTCTTCACCACCACCGGCAAGCATAAGGTCTTGTTGGCCATATTTTATGGCTTCATAAGCATAACCAATTCCTTGGCTTCCGGAGGTGCAAGCACTACTGGTAGTATGCACTCGTCCTTTTAAACCAAAAAAAACGCCAACATTTACCGCGGTGGTGTGGGCCATCATCCTAATGTAACTGGTCGCTGTGACGCCTGACATATCCCCGGTTTTCAGCATATCGCCAAAAGCGATAATGGGTTCGGTACTGCCGGTGGATGAGCCGTAAGCGATCCCCATCGCCCCCGATGTCACCACAGGGTCATCAAGCAGGTTGGCATCCATTAAAGCCAGTTCGCTGGCTCGTGTTGCCATAATGGAGACTCGGCCCATTGAGCGAATTTTTTTGCGAGAATAATGCGCGGGTTTCTCAAAATCAGTAATAGGCGCGGCTAAACGAGTATTTAGATCCTCAAATTTGTCCCACTCATCGAGTCGAACAACACAGTTTTTCTTAGCTTTAAGACTGCTCGCAATCGTTTGCCAGTCATGACCTAGGGCTGAAATCCCACCGATGCCAGTGATGACGACTCTGCGGGGTAGCGGGTTCATATCATGCCTCCATTAACGGAGATCACTTGGCGAGTGATGTAAGCGGCATCTTCAGACATTAAAAAGTTAGCCAACCCTGCAATTTCTGAGGCTTTACCCATACGTCGCATCGGGACGAGAGTATTGACCATCTCTTTGGGGATATCAGCCACCATATCGGTTTCAATTAATCCTGGAGCGATACAGTTGACGGTGATTTTGCGTTTTGCTAGCTCAAGTGATAATGCTTTGGTGGCACCGATGATCCCGGCCTTTGAAGCGCTGTAATTGACTTGCCCACGGTTGCCCGCAATACCAGAAACAGAGGCCATAGTAATGATCCTACCCCCTTGTCTAGCTTGTACCATTGGCATTACCGTGGGATGAATTACATTGTAAAAACCATCTAAATTAGTGTGTACCACGCTGTCCCACTCTGACTCTGTCATAGCGGGGAAAGCGGTATCGCAATTAATGCCGGCGTTTAACACCACGCCGTAATAGGCGCCGTGCTGTTCAATGTCTTGTTCAATGGCTTGCTTTACGGTTGCGCGGTCGGCGATATCAAATTTAAGGCAAGATACAGACGCACCCAGCTGCTCTAATGCTTGCTGCGTTTCGTTTGCGGCGTCGATATTTTGATAATAATGCATTGCAATATCAAAGCCTGCAGCGGCCAGCTTTAATGCTATCGCTTTGCCTATTCCGCGGCTTGAACCGGTGATCAGTACTCTTTTAGTCATCTTTTCTCCCTAACAGCTCCGTTGTTATGCAAACTATCTTTAAGTTTCAATGGGATAATGCCGTTATCAATGATGTTTAATTCAATTTAGTATGTTTATTGTTCAGCCAGTCGCTTCGGCAATATAGTTTTTAGTGTCTTGAGGCTGAAAAACGTTCACATTTGCTTCGGCAACTATCTGTTCATTGTGTATAATTTTGCAGTCAAAAACCGCTAAGCCAGACTCTTCTTGATACAGTCGAGTGACTTGGGTTTGGTAGGTTTCACCCGCTTTAAAGTGCGAAATATGCATGTTCAGTTTGCGCGTTCCCAGTAAAAAACCCACTCTGATGATGTCTTGCCTAAGATGCGCTTCAACCCCTGCTAAAGCGGCAATGCTTTGCGCCATGTATTCAATGCCAACATAGTTTGGCACCCCCTGCAGGCTGTCATCAAAATAGGGACTGGTTGTCGTTATCTTAGTTTGTGTGAGTAAATTATCAGCTTCATACTCTAATAGATTACTGATCAGCACCATAGGTTGCCGATGAGGGATAAATTGCTCAACGTCTTGGCTGGCAAGGGTGGTTAAATCAAACATGTGGTTGAGTCTCATCAGTGGTTTTTGTATGGCGGCTGAATATGAGGCTTGCGTTGCTGCCACCAAAAGCAAATGAGTTGCTCATTACATGGTGTATCGTCGCTGTGTCGCCGGAGTTCACCAAAGGTAATGAGGGATTATCTGGGTCTTGCTGTTGATCCCATACTTGTGGTGGCAGTCTATTATCGACGTTTAAATCGCTGAGTAACAGGTAGCAAAAGGCTGCTTCAATCGCGCCAGCTGCGCCTAAGGTATGTCCGGTTAACGGTTTGGTTGAGCTGCAAGGAGGGAGCTGTTTAGTGAATACAGCAGTGACGGCTCGGCTTTCCATAGCGTCATTTTTGGGTGTTGCGGTGCCATGTAGATTTAAGTAGTTGATCTGCCCTGCATTCAAGCTTGCCATTTTTAACGCTGATTGCATGGCCATAATCGCGCCAGTCCCTTCAGGATGTGGTGCAGAAATATGATAAGCATCGCTGGATTCGCCCACACCGCTTAATACAATAGCATCACGTTCGGTTGCTCGCTCTAGGGTGAACAATGCAGCCCCTTCGCCAATATTAATGCCATCGCGGTTAGCACTGAATGGCTGACAATGGGCTTTGGATATTGATTCCAATGAGTTAAAACCATTGAGGGTCAATTGACACAAGGAGTCGACCCCGCCAACAATGACCATGTCACAGAGATCAGCGTTGAGCAGTCGTCGTGCGCTGGCAAATGCTTTAGCGCTTGAAGAGCAGGCGGTTGAGACGGTAAAGCAAGGTCCGCTTAGCCCAAAGTAACTTTGTAAGAACAGAGTGCTGTCGCCCAACTCTTGTTGTGAATAGTCATATCCCGCGGGAAATTCACCATGCTGATGATGATGTGCTAACGCCTGCTCGCCAGTGGCGATACCTGAGGTACTCGTGCCAATGACAACGGCAACTCGGTTGGCACCATATTGGGTGCTAGCTGCAATAACATATTGTTCGATTTGCTTGGCAGCAACTAGGGCGAGCTGATTATTACGGGTATCAAAGTGTCGCCATTGCGTCGTCAACTCCGGTAGTTTACTGGCCACTTCACCCACGAGTACCGGGCGATCAAACATTAAATCATCGCGCCATCTCATGCCGTCGACATTTGCGGTAATGAGATTATTAAGCACAGACGCGGAGGTGTCACCTAGCGGGGTACATAAACCTATTTGGGTTATTGCTATTGCGATATTTGACTTCACTTTAAATCACCATAATAGATTTATAACGGAGTGATGATGAGCTCGAAATCAGCAGCATCAATCCTCAATTCGACTTTGGCTTGCCATGGTTCAGGCCGACTATAACGGATGGTGACAATCGGCTGCGGATCTTCTGCATTAATCTTCATCTCTTTGCTACTCCCTCTCGGCACTGCAGCAAATAGCTTTCGGCAATACGCACCATCGCAATTATAGCCCTGTATATAGCCATTTTGTAAATGGCGATTGAGGCTGTCTTCACGCCAATAGACAAGTTGCATAATAGCTAACAGATACTCGGCTTTAAATTGATTGCCGAGTAACGTGCTTTGCTCACTGATAAGCTTATCGCCATCATAAGTCAGCGTAAATAGTGGTTGGCCTAAAGGGGCTAAGCCAACTAACGTCAGCTGCTGCGGATTAAGCTCCAATTGAGTGAGCAGTTCATGCTGACTTGATTGGGTCTTTATGGTTGTTTTTTGAGTCAGGCTACGCTCAGTGAAAGGCTTTGACGGCTCAATTGTGCTGGCGTCGTTGAGCGGCGCCAGACAGTAACTGACGTTGCTTGGCAGTTCAACGCAGGTTTGTCTTTGCAAGGTTTGGCTGCAACCCGCTAACAGCAGCAAGCTAAAGCAGCTTATGCCTTTAAGAAAATGCGTTAGCTGCGACATATTTCTACAACCATATTAAGGCGTCTTTTTGATTCACTGACAAAGGGATTGTTTTGATCCCAAGCATAGCCCGCTAAAATTGAACAGATCATCTGCTTAATGGTGAGGTCGGGATCACTATAAAATATAGCGTCTTGAAAGCGGCAGTCGTACCAAGCTTCGACGTATGTTCTAAAGGTATCAACGCCTTTCATTAATGGCGTAGCGTATTCATCCTGCCAATCAATGGCTTCACCATCGAGTTGCTTGATAAGGGCTTTAGCCGCCAAAGAAGCCGATTGCATTGCGATAGTCACGCCGGATGAAAAGACCGGATCAAGAAACTCTCCAGCATTGCCTAAGAGCGCAAACTTATTAGTCGCTAAGGTCTTTACGTTAGCGGAGTATCCTTGTAGCAGCGCGGAGTCATTGACTAACTCTGCATTGGCGAGCAATTTTTTAAGCCCAGGTTCTAGAGATATCATCTGCAGCAGCACGTCGTCCAAATTGCCTGCTAAGTTACCGAGTTGATGTGGCTCTGCCACAACACCAACTGAGCAACGGCCATTGCTAAAAGGGATTAACCAGTACCAAATATCTTTATTATCAGGGTGAACACTGATGAGAATTTTATTACGGTCGAAATCGGGACAAGTAATATTGTCGTTGATATGGTTGAAAACGGCAGTACGCGTGGGTAAGTGTGATGGTTTTTCTAAGTCGAGTAATCGGGGTAACACTCGGCTAAAACCACTGGCATCCAGAATGAACTTTGCATTAACGGTGTAGGTTTCGCCGGCTTCATTTTGTACCGTTAGTTCAGGTACTGAGTCAAGGTTTACCGACTCTACTGACTGGCCATAGCGGATCTCTACCCCCTGCTTAGTGGCTTCGTCTGCCAGCAGTTTGTCGAACTGAGCGCGTTCAACTTGAAAAGTTGTCCCTGGGCCCGGGGTGAACTTGTCATTAAAGTCGAAGCTGGTGTATTGATCGCGACATCTAAACGCTGCACCATTTTTATATTGAAAGCCCGCCGCGTTAACAGCGTCGAGCATATTGGCTTCAGCAATCACTTGCATGCAGCAAGGGAGTAGGCTTTCTCCAATTGAAAAACGCGGAAAATGCTGCTTCTCTAGCACCAGAACGCGTTTGCCCTGAGCATGCAGTAAACTTGCCGCAATACTCCCTGATGGGCCCGCGCCTATGATGGCAACATCGACGTCTTCAACACGACTCTTTTCAACATCTTGAGTTATCGTGTTCTGATGTGCATTGGAGCTTAACATTGAGATGGTTTCCTTGTGTAAATTTGAATAAATGGCGACAGTAAAAAGGTAAAGCTAATGCCTATCAATAGGGTCAAACCAAATGCGCTAATGGCTGGGGTTTGGCTAAATGCAAGTAAACCAAAAGCGAGTAGTGTCGATATCGCTGACATGAGTACAGCCATCATCACCCCGCGTGTCTTTTGATTCGCTTCAGCAAAAAACAGGCTGTAGTCAATGCCAATCCCAAACACTAAAATCAGCGCCAACGCATGAAACAGAGTCAATGGCGCGTGCATTATCCCCAAGGTCGATAAGGTTAATATCGCAGCAAATCCGGGTACGCTCACCACTATTGAAGCAAGTTTTACACCGAATCTAAAGGTGAATATGCTTACGGCAGTGATCAATGCGATGACCAGCAGTGCCAGTGTTAGTTGACGATAGTGGCCCATTACTTTGGATATGTCGCCCACCTTATCCACTAAATCAACGTTGGGATTGTCGCTAAACAGGGCTGACAATGTGTCGAGTTGTTTAATGCCACCGAGTAATACAATGGATGCGTAGTCAGAGTCTTGTTGCGGCATTAGCCACATAGAGCTTAACTGCTGCCCTGCGGGAGATTGTAGGAAGTCTTCGACATGAATATAGCGGTTTTTTGCCGCAGTAAACTCATCCGCTAACGGCTGTTTAATGCTGTCTTCGATCCCCAAACGGTTAAGGATTTCGACTAAATGTTGCTGATAAATTTGCTGCTGTAACTGGTAGTTGCTTGCTTGTGTTTTATCACTGGGCAGAAATTTACTCAAGCTAAAGTGATTGCCAAGTAATTGCTGTTGTTGTGCCGTCTCGAGAATAGGTTCGAGTTGCTCAAGCGCTTGCTTTACTTGTTCTTCAGTTTGTCCAGATACCAGCAGAAACTGATTATCCGTTCCGCCACTGAGTACGGTGCGTAGCGTGTCTTCTTGCTGCTGAATGGCTGCGGGTGTGTGTTGTAATTGACGAATATCATCATCGCTCTTAAGCTGCGAGAGCCCGACACCGATAAAAGCTACCGTGCTAAGTAACAGGATTACTGTTGATAATCGCGATGATGGTATGGCGCGCTTAAGCATAAAACCTTGGTATGTATCAGCAAACTCAAGCAGGCGTTGGCCGTCATTTAGTTTTGCACCCGCCAATTTAGGGTAGGCAAACACCAAGGTTAAATAAGCCCCTATTAGACCCGCAGCGCAAAATATGGCGACTTGTTGCATCCCAGGGAAAGGCGCTAGCCCCAGTGAGCCATAGGCGATAATACTGGTGACTAAGGCTAATGAAATCGCTGGCAGAATGGCTAATGAAGTCCGGTTAGCATCTTGCTGAGGATGATTTAATCGTTCGCAGTAAAAGTGAAAGCAGTAATCAATGGCGATGCCAATAAGGCTGGTGCCAAATACTAGGGTCAGTAAATGCAACTCGCCAAATACCACAAGCGTGAGTACGACGGCAAAAAGCAGGCTGCAGCTTAACGTAATGACAGCAATCATTAACGGCATGATGGAACGAAAGGCAAACCAGACTAAGGCGATAACCCCGATAAGCGAGATGAGGCCAATGCTTGAGACCTCTTTTTTTGCATTGTCAGTGGCTGCCGCGGCATGAAAAAGCGCGCCTGCGTGTATAAAATCAACCGCAGCAAATTCGGCACTGACCGCCCGCTGTGCAGTATTGAGTGCGCTCAGCTGTGATTGTTGAGCATTAGGACTAAAGACGCTTTGTAACCCTTTTGCCATCACGATAGCGACATAGCGTGGCGTAGCTTTAGCATCATTACTGGGTAGGCGAGTCACGAGCACAGCGTTCTCTACACTTAACGCTTGTTTAGGGGCCAGTGCGAGTAAGTTATCGGGGTAGAGCAACAGCGGGTCATGACTTATCAAGGCGCTATTGGCGTAACCAAAGGCGCTATAGAGTTTCTGTAAACTCGCTTGAGTTAGCTGTGGCCACTGATTTTGTGTGAGTTGCTGTTGTTGTTTATCGGTCAGTAGGTTGAATCGGTACGGAAAGTAAAAGGCGTTTAAGGCTTCGGCTTGCGAAATGTCAGCGCTACTGATGTCAGTGAACACCGCGGTGCTATTTGATTTTAACTGCTGCATGAGTGCAGATGCAGCGCTCACTGCTTGGTTTTTATCAGCACTAATAACCCCGATATAGAGTCGATTGGCTAACTGCTGTTCAACTTGAGCAATGGCACGTTGCTCAAGTGGTTTTTCACTTACTTTAGGCAGCATAGCCAAAATATCAGTCTGGATCTTGGCGCCAGATTGCCATTGCAAAAACCCCAGTGTTAACGTGAAAAATACCAATGTCAGCCAGACCAGTAACTTTTTACTTGGGCTGAGCGTGGCTAACACGCTAAATACGGCTAGAGGAGATGTTGTGCTCATCGGGTTTCTCTGCTGCTATCTTCCTGTGCGGGAGAAAAACGTGCTTTGTCTTGCTCAGTTAACGGCATTTCATTGATCGCCGAAAATTCGATGCGGCTGCTATCTTGGTTGTCACTGAATAGGATCAAGGTCTGGATCTGTTTCTCACCCATTAACACCAGCCTAGGGATCGCTTTTTTGACCAAAGGGTCTATTGGCGTCAAACCCAGTTGCCATTGTTCGTTGTCGGCGCTGGCGCTTTGTAAGCTCAATTGAAAATGTTGCTCGAGCGTGTGTAGATCACCACTGAGCAAGGCGTTAAGCAGGGTTGGCATTAATTGCGACAGTTGATTGGCCGTGGTGGATTGCTGTGCATCGCTAATGTGGACTTGCCCTTGACTGTCGATTTGAGTCAAGCGACCCGCTTGTAAGATTAGGGTGCTATTGAAGGGCGACTGCTGCTGCCAGATCACGCCGAGCTGTTTAGAAAAGACAAAACTGCCTTTACTGACCAGTGGCTTCTTAAGCACCTTTAAGTGCCGATACTGAGTAAATAACCCCTTCGCTTGTGAGCTTGGTGCTAGCTGCTTAGAGAGTTGGGTTAACTCATTCGATGATGCCGTTTGTGCAAATAAAGCATCAAAATCTGTCCCACTATGAGCCGAAAAACTCACGGCATTACCGATTAAGAGGATACAGGTTAATATAAACTGGCAGCTGCGCGACTCAGATCCTGCGAACGTCATTTATTTGAGCCTGTGGTCGGGGTCAGCGAAGCGCTTGATTGATCACTCGCATCGACAAGTTTGGCTATTTTATGTTGAAACACCTCAGGCGTAACAAAGCACAACTCTTGCGTTTGCATGTCAACCGCCGCTTGTATGGTATAGCCTTTGGTAATGCGTTTTTTAGTGACAGCATCCAATACTTGGTAATTAATTTTTAACCGATTCTCCCATTCAACGATGGCGGCTTTGATGATCACCTTTTGCTCAAAAGTACTCGACTGTACATACTTGATCTGTAAGTCGACAATGGGCCAGCTATAGCCTGAAGCTTGCATTGCTCGGTAACCGTAATCGATAAGGTCGAGTAACTGGCAGCGAGCAATTTCAAAATAGCGCAGATAGTTTCCATGCCAGGTAATGCCCATTGAATCGACATCATGGAAAGGGATAACTATTTCAATTTCGGTGCTTATAATCCCTTTCATAAGGTCACTATCCTTGTTGGCATGGTTACGCCCACTAACATACTTCCCAATCGCCACTTTGGATCTTGTCGACGGTAGCACGGAGTGCTTGCTCCAATGGTCTGTCTTCGGTGAGCAGTTCAAAATCGGCTTCGACTTGCGCCAACGTCTTAGCCAGTGATGGCGTGATAGAGCTTGGCGCTAGCTCTTGTTGCATGATACGCAACCGAATACCTTGAGACATGGCCAACAAAGCTGCGGCCGCGACTTGTTCTGTAAGTTGTAACACTCGCATACAATCACGCGCCGAAATGGTGCCCATGCTGACTTTATCTTGATTATGGCATTCGGTAGAGCGTGAAAACACACTGGCAGGCATGGTATTTTTTAGTGCTTCAGCAGTCCATGCAGACACGCCAATCTGTACGGCTTTAAAGCCGTGATTGATGGCTTTACGCTTACCCATTGCCGCTGAAAGGTTAGCGGGCAGACCATTATTAAACTTTTGATCCATCACTAACGCCATCTGGCGGTCAATTAAGTCGGCAATGTTGGCCACGGCAATTTTCATCGAGTCCATCGCGAATGCGATATGGCCGCCATAGAAGTGCCCGCCGTGAAGGATATGCTCACCTTCGGCATCCACAATAGGATTATCGTTAGCGCTGTTAAGCTCGGTTTCGATAAACTGGCGCATAAAGGGCAGCGCATCTTGCAGTACACCAATCACATGTGGTGCGCAGCGTATTGAGTATCTGTCTTGCAATCTGTCAGAGTTACGCGGGTGAGTGTGATGATTTAAGTCCTCACGGATCCACGCGGCAATTTGATTTTGACCCGGGTGCGGCTTGGCGGCAAACAGGATCTCATCGAAGTGGTTCGAATTTCCTTTTAACGTCAGTGAGGCCATCGCTGTAATGCGGCTTGATAATCGAGCCATATATTGAGCGCGATCAAAGGCTAAACAAGCCAGTGCTGTCATCACCGCAGTACCATTCATTAGCGCGAGTCCCTCTTTAGGGCGCAGCGTCAACGGGATAATATTCAGTTGTTTATAAACGTCGCTCGTCGGGCGTCGCTCACCTTGATACATGACATCACGCTCACCAATGAGTACGGCCGCAAGGTAAGACAAGGGCGTTAAATCACCACTGGCACCGACGGAACCTTCTTCAGGGATCACCGGAGTAATATTGAGGTTCAGCAGTGTCTCAATGCGTTCGAGTAGTTCAAAGCTGACGCCAGATTTACCATAGGCGAGAGAGCTTAAGCGACAAGCCATTACCGCCCGTGTTTGTGCCACTGATAGAATATCGCCAAGCCCGCAGCCATGAAAACGGGTCAAATGCAGTGGTAACTCATGAACAAGATCGAGGCCGACGGTGACAGTGCAGGAGTCGCCGTAACCCGTGGTAACGCCATAAACCACGCCTTCTTCTTTGAGCAAACTATCGATAAATAATGCACCTTTTTGAATATAGGCTCGGTATTCTTCGGTCTGCTTTAACTGTGCGGTTGCCCCTTTTGAAATTGCTACAACGTCTTCAAGAGACAAACTACGGTAGCCAAACTCAACGGTTTGTTGCTTGATGTTTAGGGAATTAGCGTGGGTCATTTGTGTTGTTGTCCTTTACTGCCTTGAACATTGGTACGTTGGATATTTTCATCCTTGTGCCAAAAATCATAAAAATTAAACCATTGAAGTGGTTGGCGCAGCGCAAAGTATTCAAGGCGCTGGCTAAAATCTTGTACTGCATTGTCGAGTCGTTCAGTTCTGCCTGCTCGTGGGCCTTTCAGGCTGTTAGCAAAATGGCTGAGGTGAACGTGGTAACGACCCTCTTCACGTAAGCAGAACATGGTAAACACTGGACAATCTAATAAGCCTGCAAGGATAAAGGGTCCTTGAGGGAATGGTGCATCTTGACCCAAAAAGGGCTTGTAGATAACACGGCCAGCCGTTTGCGAGGAGGTTCTATCTCCGGCGATAACCACCAATTCACCTTCATCGATTTTTTGCTGTAACAAGATAGAAGTGCTTGGCCCAAGCTCGGTCACTTGAATGAGGTTTAATGCGCTATCTGGGTTGAGTTGCTGCAATACACGGTTAAAGTTTTCGGCGTGCTCGGTTAAGACCATGACATTCACTTTCACTTTGCGCTGGTGGATCGATATTGCGCGGCAAAGCTCTAGATTACCTAGATGGGAAACCAGTAAAACAGCCCCTTTGCCAGTTTCCAGTTGTTCTGTTAAGAGTTGTCTATTGGGAAAGTCGACTTCGGCGAGTTTGATGCGGTCACACCAGGCATCGATGCGGTCAAGCGCTGCATGACCAAAGGCAAAAAAGTGCTTGAGGCTGTCACGCCAGCTGAGTTTGTCATTAAGCAAAGGATGGTTGGGCTGAGTCGCTTTAATTTGGCTTAAAAACTGCTGTGATGCTGATCTGGCCGTGGATCCAGTGGCAAAGAAGTAGCAGATAACGGGGTACATAATGGCACGGCATAACCAGTGACCACCGTAACGATAGCTTTCAGCTATCAATTTAATGCCCCAGTAGCTGCCGCGCTCCTGCATAGTGGACCAGTGTTGGTTTTGTTTACCTTGGCTGAATTTGTTCCACAAGCGCTTAGGTTGCTGCAGTAGCATGCTGAAAAACAGTTTGCTGTGCATGAGAGAGATACGCGCATTATCTTTGAACCCTTGAAAGTGGCTAATGCCATCTTCGGGGTAGATAACACGGGTAGGAATATGAATAACGGGTACGCCTTGCCAATACAGGCGCACTAGCACTTCTATATCAAAGTCCATTCGCTCGCCAAGAGCATGAGTTAGAAACAGTTTTTCAGTCTCGGCTAACGGGTAAACTCTAAAGCCGCACATGGAATCTTGGATATCAAAGCTGAGTGTTTCTATCCAGACCCAAATGTGGGTGAGATAGCGACCGTATAAGCGAGCCTTAGGCACCGATTCATCATATTGAGGTAGCCCAGAGATTAACGCCTCTGGTGCTGATTCTGCACGGGCGATCATCGCCGGAATATCATCTAAATTGTGTTGCCCATCGGCATCAACTTGCAGTGCGTGGCTGAAGCCATCTTGATAAGCGGTGCGCAGTCCCGTCATTACCGCAGCGCCTTTACCACGATTAAAAGGATGGTGCAGCAGCGTTACCCAGGGGTATTTATTGGCCAGCTCGATGAGTAAAAAGCGAGTTTCATCATCACTGCCATCATTGACCAAGTAGCAAGGCAAACCAAGTTCATCAAGTTGCTCAAGCGTATGTGCAATTGCCGTTTGGTGGTTATAGTTTGGAATGACCAAAGCGATGCGCATTAGCCTATGTCCTTATTGGTCTGTTGAATACTCTGAGGGGCCATATTGAAGGCGATTCGGCCAGATGCAAAGCGTTTATCGCCATCGCTATAAGTAAACATAAGCTTAGCTTTAGCGGCATTGTGACTCATGGTCAAATTGACCTGAGTGTTAGGCAGCATGAGTTGTTGAAACTTGAGAACCTCAAGCACGGCAACGTCGCAGGTGTAGCCAAAATGCTGGCTGCCAAGTTTAATCGCCCAATCTAATTGAGTGACTCCTGGCAGCACGGGTTGCTCGGGAAAGTGGCCTTTGAAATACTCAAGTTCAGCAGCAATCTCTAGACGCCAACAAATGGTGTCATCATCTATTGCAGTGCTCAAAATCGTCGGTAGCGTAGATTTAATCATTTACTCTTAAACTTATCGATATCAAATAAAGCCAACATGGTGTTGTGTACGCGTTTTCCCTGAAAATCAAGCGGCAGCTGCTCTGGGTAGCGCCAACGACGTGGCAAGGTAACACGTTCAAACTGGGTTAATAGATGGCGTTTAAGCACGTTGTTGAGTGCCAGTTTGCCATCGGTAGTTAACTGCTCAATACCTTGCTGCGACAGTTCAATCGCTGCCCCTAGCTGTATTCTGGGCTGTTCTAATAAGAGTAGGGCCGCCTTTGTAACGTAAGGATGACTCTCTAAAAGTGACTCCATCTGCACTAATGATAAGCGTTTCTCTTCGACTTTAATGATGCGATCTAAGCGGCCTTGTAGGCTAAACTTACCATCGGCCGCGATGTCGACTTTATCTTCACACCTTAACCAGTGGTCGTTTTCTAAATAGGGTGATTTCAGCTGCAATGCGCCATCGACAGCGTCTTGCTTAATCTCCATTTCGGCAAATGTTTGCCAAGGTTCAGCGGGGGAGTGTTGTTGTCTGTATGCGATCCCCCCCGTCTCTGTACTGCCAAAAACTTCGGTGGGTAGACGACCGTAGCATTGCTTTATTGCCATCGCGGCCTCAAAGCTGAGTGGGCCGCCTGAGCTAAAGACTAAGCTTGGGGCGCGCAACTGCGGCTCATTGTCGAGAGCATCAGGCAAACGAGATAACTGAGCTGGGCTACTCACTAAGCACAAGTTTGGAAATAAGTTGGCGTAGTAGCTAAGCGTTTCAGGATACTCAACTAAATCACTTAAAAATGGACGACTAGCGGCAAGTGGCCACAGAACTTTAAACAGCAAGCCGTAAATATGTTGGTGCGAAACGGTTGCTATGACGCTGCAATGTGGCAGATGCTGAGCAAAAGTATGCTCCAAGATGCTGACTTCAGCATCGAGTTGCCTAATAGATTTGGCGATTCGTTTGGGTTTACCACTGCTACCAGAGGTGAATAATACCAGCTCACCCCATTGGATTGATTGAGGCCATTGCGATGTAGGCAGATTAATATCTTTATCTAAGCGCAGAAATGCTTTGCCTTCACATAGTGGTAAATCGGAAATAACCCCCTCAAATTCATGGGTTAATTCACTCAACGTTCCCGTTTGAGTATTGGCGGGCAGTATAATCTGCTTTCCGGCAAGCAAGCCTGCACAGAGCCCAACAGCAAACATATCGCTACTATCACAGCTCAATAGCCAGCGCTTTTCTTGGGAACGATTGAGCTGCTGGTGCAGATGAGCAACTTGGTTGCTGAAAACCGCACCGGTCACAATATTGTGATGGTTGAAGCTAATTAACTGCTGTGCTGTTGGCCCTTGAGATAACCAAGATTTGAGTAATTCAGTCATGTCTTTTTTAACCACAATGTTCTGTATAACCACTCACCAGCGAGCAGTAATCCAATAAGCAAATAGGCGATTAAGCCGTTATAAAGGGTCCAAGTTTCCAAGCTAGCATAAAGAGCGGTATAGAGTGCAACGCACCCATTGAAAATGAACAATCCACACCAAAGTCGTGTGACCTTATTGAGGTAGCCAGCGGCTTCATCAGGAAGGTCGGGTTGTTTCAATCTCGCAAGTTGCTCAATCATGCTAGGACCACGAACTAAAGAGTAACTAAAGAGCGCTAACATTGTCAGGTTGATCACGACTGGATAGAACAGTAACAGCGCATGCTCTTTAGCGATAAAACTGCCTGCGGTGAGACCAATACCAATTAAAATGGGTAATAATAGTGCTTTTAATTTTTGTTTTTGCAGTAATAAGCGCAACAGCAGTACGGCGCACAGTACCAGTGCAACGGTGCCTACGGGCAAATAGTGCAAGCCGAAATAGACTGCCAACGGATAGGCAAACACCACTAGGCTAGTCACTATTTGCAAAAATAAGCGCATTAGTCTTTAACTAAACCTTGAATTGCATCGACCACATCACCGACGGTGCGCACGGCTTTAAACTCTTCAGGTTTTATTTTTTTACCTGTCATCTGTTGCAGTTTAATCACTAGATCGACAGCATCAATACTGTCCAAATCTAACGCTTCATAAAGTGATGCTGTTAACGTGATATCGTCAGCGTCGACTTCAAAGTCATCGACTAATATACGGGTTAATGCTTCTAAAATTTGTTCACGAGTTTGCATAATGCCTCCTACACTCGTTGTGACTTAACGAAGCTTGCTAAGCTAGCAACGCTGAAAAAATGTAATTTGGTTGCGTCTGAATTAGCTTCAATTTTCACATCAAATTGTTTTTTTATTGCTAAGCCAAGTTCTAGTGCATCAATCGAGTCTAGCCCTAACCCTTCACCAAAAAGTGGTGCTTCAGCATCAATATCATCAATACTGACGTCTTCAAGGTCAAGACTGTCGATGATCAATTGTTTAATTTCGTTTTCTAAGCTCATAAGTATTTATCTAATTGTTGTTTATAATATTCTTCTAGATCACGGGTCATTTGGCGAGCCATCTTAGCATCGCCACCCGCAGTTGCATCATAGCGTAGATAGGGCAGTTTTTCGCCTATTTCAATATGCATGCCGATGGTGCGTCTGGGTAATTGATACCAAGATTCTTGTTTACTAAAGCCAACACAGTTGGTTTTAAGCAATATGGGTAGCAGGTCGCTGCGTGTGCGAATAGTGATGTTGGCAGCACCGCGAGCAAAACTATTGACGCGTTTACCAATGATAGTCCGAGTACCTTCAGGGAAAATAATTAAATTATTGCCTCTATTGAGCACCTCTTTGCAGTCCGCTAATAGGAATTCTGCACCACGATTGGGTATATAACCTGCACTGGATACTACACCACGTAAAAAGGGGTTGCGCCAAATACCTTGTTTGACAATGCAGCTGGTATTGGGCATTAAACTGATCAAGACAACGACGTCGACCAAGGTAGGGTGATTTGAGGTGACAATCATTCCCTTGGCATCCTTGAGTTGTTGCAGGTCGCCATGACTGACCTTAATCAACCCCGTCCAAGTGAGCATGCAGACAAAGCCTTTGAACATGAGGTGAACCGCATGCTGCACTCTTTCTATACGTTGTGTGGGGGTGCCAGGCCAAAATCTGAGGATAGGCAAAATGGTCAATGAACTGAGTAATCCACCAAGGCCAAAAACGATATAGCAAAACGTGCCCCCTACCCATCGTGGCAAGTAAGCGATACCGGTTAGTCGAGGTGCTGGGTGCTTATTCAAAGCTCAAACTCCAATGCGCACCGGAAAAGTTACCTGAAATAGCCTGTTTTAGCGCGATACTAGATAATATATCACCAAAGCTTAATGTCGCAGCTTTGGGGCACAGTTCGCTTAAGTTAATTGTTGCCAAGGCCGCTTGCGGTGAAGTTATTGGCGCGACTAGAAATGCCATTGCAATCGGCCATTCTGGTTCACTCGTAAATGGCTTATAAATATTGGGTACGGTGTCATCGGCATAAGAAAGTAGTACTGGCTCAGGATCATCAACCAGTAGTGCGTATGCTTCAATGAAGGCTTGGGATAGCGTCTCACTGCCGGCAGCAATGGATGTTGATGCTGCTCTGTTTTGACTAATGATGCTAAAGATCCCGCTGGCAGTATTGTGCACTGACTGACTAAAGGCGGTGGGTGATAACGCAGACTTATCGACAATGTCATTAAGTAAGCTAATCGTACGGTTTATCTCTCCATGCTGCGAAGCAAAAATGCTGCGACATTGCGGTGGTGGTTCACATTGAAAAATAGCATCAAGGATAATTTTTGTGAGTTTACTGAGGCGGCGGCGTTGCATTGCAGGCACTTGTGGCAATTTAGGCACAGCCGTCTTCGCAGTAGATACGTCTAATACTGTCTTGGGCCAAGCCTGCCATTCAGCGTTATGCTGATAGTGTGGCGACCATGCGCCCCATGAAAGAATGCTAAACTTCATTGCATTGCCTTACATACGAATATCCGTTCGTAGTGCCTAAGTTCATTGTAAATAATCGCTTGATCCCCTCAAAAGTAAATCAATTCTTAAGGCCTAGCATATACGATATGTCGAAGTAGCCGCTATTGCTTGGTATCACACGAAAGCTTAGTTCAATAGTATAATTATACTGTTGAAATTACGGCATTAGAGCCGCTATTCTACATCATAAGATAGAGATTACAGAAGTGCTTTACGATACGGCTGTAGCGCAAAAGCGCTGAAGACTATTAAAATGTGGCGATAAAGTAAAGGCCCTGTTGGTTCGGGGCCTTTGAATACTTTAATATTTTACTTTAGGAGAGGTTAGTCGAGGTGCTTTTGCAATCGACGTAGTGCTGATTTTACCTTGCGAGCATTTTCAGGTCCCATGCGCACCATGAGTTTCTGAGCATTAGGTAAAGCTTCTAGTTTAGGATCAACAAACTGGTAGTTAACACTCACACCATCGAGTTCTATCGGTTGTTCAATAATCGGCGCATCGAGCATGATGCCAATGGCTTGCTGCATTCTGTCGTTAAACGACGTGCTACTGTAGCCAAGTTCGCTGAAAGCTTCGCTTAAAAGCGGTGTCATCTCTTTGTAAGTTTTAGCTAATTCCTCTTCATTTAAGCTGGCAAGGAAGTCTGCATATAAGTCATATCGGTGGTAACTATCTGGGTCAACATAGGTCTTATTAGCGATGTCTGACACGGTAAAGCCATTATTAGGTGCTTTTAATGGACTGACTTTTCTAGCCAACTCTCCTTGAGCTAAGTTATCAACAAATACCACAAATTGACGCACAACATTGTCTTCAATGAGTAAAGGCTGAATTGCCATGCCGTCTGCAATATCAATCGCTTTCTGATGAACATAAGGATCGCTATCGGCCAGTGTTGGCAATGGCTCTACTGCTGGAACGGGTTCGAGTGTAGGCAACTGCACAGGGACAGGATCCACTATTTCTGGTTCCGGTTCTGGCAGATTAGCATCGGTTTCGAGTGGCTCTTCTGGGATAGGATCGGGAATGACAACCGGCGCAATAATTTGCGGTGCTTCGCTCTTATCATTACCGCTTAAATAGTAATAACCTCCAGCAGAGATCAGTACAACAACGGCAATGGCAATAATCGCTAGGCCATTAGTACCTGAGGACTTTTCCTGAGGTGAAATTCTATCTTCTTGACTGAGTTGCATGTTGATTCCTCTGCTACCGCACGATGATCGTTATAGTGATAAGTATAGCCTTAACCCATTTTGCAAAATAAAACGAGCTTGTCTATAGGTTGAAGCTCTATTAAGAATATTTAATTTTATGGATCAGCAATTAGGCTTGAACAAACTGCTCCCGATCGCCAAGCCAGCGTTGGATAATGGCATCCACACTGTCGGGCGATTGCTGCATGACATATGGGGCAAGCTTCTGTACATGGGGGATTAAGGCTTGATCTCGCATTAAGTCAGCAATCTTCATATCGGCGATGCCAGTTTGCTTGGTGCCGAGCACTTCACCTGGGCCACGGATCTCTAAGTCACGCTGGGCGATCACAAATCCATCGTTACTTTGCCTTAGTACGCCGAGTCTTTTAATGGCGGTGGCTGACAGCGGTGGCTTATACATGAGTACGCAATGACTGGCCACGGCGCCTCGACCGACACGGCCTCTAAGCTGATGCAGTTGTGCTAGACCTAAACGTTCTGGATTTTCAATAATCATCAGACTGGCATTAGGCACGTCAACACCGACTTCAATCACTGTTGTAGCCACAAGTAGATGCAAGTCTCCAGCTTTAAAACTGGCCATAATCTGCTGCTTTTCAGCAGATTTCATTCGGCCATGTATCAGGCCAATATTGAGTTCAGGTAAGGCAATTTTAAGCTCTTGAGCTGTGTCTTCTGCTGCTTGGCACTCTAATGCCTCAGACTCTTCAATAAGCGTGCAGACCCAATAGGTTTGACGGTTATCATTCACCGCCGCTTGGCGCACTCGGTTGATAACTTCCTCTCGACGCTGATCCGATACTGCGACTGTAGTGACCGGTTTACGCCCTGGTGGAAGCTCATCGATGATTGAGGTATCTAAGTCCGCATAAGCGGTCATGGCCAATGTACGTGGAATGGGAGTCGCTGTCATAATGAGCTGGTGCGGATGAAAGCCCTGACTCACTCCTTTTTCTCGTAGGCCTAGGCGCTGATGTACTCCAAATCTATGTTGTTCATCGATGATAATTAATGCGAGCTTATTAAACACCACTTGTTCTTGGAATATAGCGTGGGTGCCAATCACAATATTGGCCGCACCCGATTCGATATCGGCTAACGATTGTATTCTGGCCTTGCCTTTTAGCTTACCGGCTAACCAGCCGACTTTTAACCCTAATGGCTCAAACCAGCTGCTGAAATTAATCATGTGCTGCTCAGCGAGTAACTCTGTTGGCGCCATCATAGCGACTTGGTATCCGCTCTCGATAGCCTGTAATGCGGCGAGTGCGGCCACTAAGGTCTTCCCTGATCCCACATCGCCTTGAACCAGTCGCATCATCGGCTCTGCTTTTTCAAGATCGGTGCTGATATCGACACCGACTCGCTGCTGTGCGCCAGTGGGTTTAAAAGGCAGTGACGCCAGAAATGGATTTAACAGCTGACCTGTTGCCGACATACTCACGGCTTTGTCTCGACGTGTTCGTTGACGTAGGCGTAGCATGCTTAAATTGTGTGCTAACAACTCCTCTTGGATAAGGCGTTGCTGTGCAGGATGTGTCCCTTGCTCAAGATCAAACTGTGAGACTTGATTATTCGGTCGGTGTAGTAACTGTAGTGCTTGTTTGAGCTCCATATGATTGGGTTGCAGATGGGGAGGCAATAGCTCTGGTAGTCCTCCCTCAGCCAGCATCACCAAGGCTTGCTCTGTTAACTTAATCCAACTTGCCTGCTTAAGGCCCTCAGTGGTGGGATACACCGGCGTTAAGGTATCACTTAGCGGCATGTCATCTTCGGCGGAGACTAACTTGTATTCAGGATGAATAATTTCACTAAAATGCTTACCGCGGCGAATTTCACCATAGGCTCGAATCACCGTGCCGGCTTCAAGACCATTCCGCTGAGCTACTGAAAAGTTGAAAAAGCGTAGGGTTAAACTGCCAGTATCATCACGTACAGTACAGGTCAGCATGCGTTTGCGACCTTGGATCACTTGGCTTGACTGGATCACCGCTTCAATGGTGCCATAACTGCCAGGATAGAGTGAAGCAATAGGGTAGATCTGAGTACGATCTTCATAACGCAGCGGCAGATGAAACAACAGATCTTGCACTGTTGTAATATCCAGCTTAGCTAATCTCTCGGCCATCTTTTTGGCGACGCCCTTGAGTTCTGTTATAGGAACAAGATCGAGACTTTGCAAACGGTTAGCACTCAAACACTGTAAATTTATACATATATTATCAGAGATATCATTTTTCGCAAATTAGCGCGTTATTTAACCATTACAACCAACCTTTTTGCTGTGCAATTCTGGCGGCATCAATACGGTTAGTTGCATGTAATTTACTGATAGCCTCAGATAAATAGTTTCTCACAGTACCTTCTGCAATAAATAGTAGCTCGGCTATGTCTGAGGTGGATTTTCCTTCGCTGGCGAGCCTTAATGCGCGGCGCTCTTTGTCATTGAGTGGGTCCATTTCGCCCACGGCCATCATTGCCAGTTCAGGATCGATTATGCGCTTACCTGCCATCACTTGGTTAATCGCTTTGATTAAGGTGTCAGAGGGAGCATCTTTTAATAGAAAGCCCCCTACACCAGATTCTATGGCACGTTTGATATAACCGGCTCTGCCGAAGGTGGTAATGATAACGATCTTAAGTGCTGGCTTATGTTGTTGGCACCAACTGGCGAGTTCGAGCCCGGTACGGCCCGGCATTTCAATATCCGTGAGCAGCAGGTCAAACTCCGTCAGTTTTAACAGTGCTAGGGCTTCGTCTCCATCAGCCGCTTGGGTAATGTCAAAGTCACCGCCTAAAGAGAGTAGCGCTGACAATGCCCCTCTCACCATGGCTTGATCTTCTGCTAACAAAATTCTCATTGGTTTCATCCTTGTGCTGGCAGAGTAATGGTAAATTGGCATTCATCATCCAACTCCCATGCCAATACCCCTTGAAATTTAGCCAGTCGCTCATTGATACCAATGAGTCCATTGCCTTGTTCGATTTTGCTCGGGCAGCCATCATCGGTAATAGCGATCCGCAGTTGAGTTGCCGTTTGCTCAAAGTGCAATTCACATCGGGTGCCCTTGCTATGGCGAACAATATTGCTACAAAGCTCCGTCAGACTCAAAATTAATTGGGTTTCTAATTCGGGCTCAAGCTTGGGGATGTTACCAATCAAACTGACACTTAAGCCCTTGTCTCGTAGTGTTTGACAAAGCTGTGTCACACTGGCGGAAAGGCCCTTGTGTTTATAACCTGAGACAGTTTGCCTTATCTGGCTCAAGCTATCTCTAGCGATGCTATTGAGTTCAGTTAATTGCAGTCGTGCTTGCTCAATATCATTATTGGCGATCAGCTTTTCGGCTAACTCGGCTTTCAAAGATATTGAGGAAAGACTGTGCCCCATAATGTCATGCAGATCGCGAGCAATGCGTTCTCGTTCTAGCATGGTCGCAAGTTGTTGGATCTCCGTTTGGCTTTTTTGTTGCTGACATTTATGCTCCACGCGTTTGCGCTCTGCAACCCCAAACAGCCCTACACCAGCAATGAGGCCTGCACCATAAATGACCCAATAATAATGGTCAAAATTAAGGCTAGCATTCAACAGCGACAGTAATCCCATTAGCCCTAATAGGCTGACAATGGCTGTTCTTAACGGGTAAAAAAAACCGAGAAAGAAGCCGGCAAAGGTAAATAATGATAGCGAGCCAGTATTAATAGGGGTCACTAATACGCCGATAATTATCATGGCTAGAATAGGTCGGTAAGCGTTAGCCGTGGTGGACCGATAAGCCCAAAAATAGCAATAAATGAAGGGCACAAGCGCCATTAAGCTTAGGGTTATTTCCCATGGCTGCATCTCATTGACAAAAATGGGGATAAGGTAAAAAACCAGATTGACGAGATATATCCAAGCCAGTTTGTCTTCTTTTGTTTGAGTTGACGTTGTCATGAAAAATTCCTATTTATACCTAAACGACTTGTTCACCACAAAGTGCTGCTTTAAAAGTGGCTTGAATATAGGAGAGTTAAGTCTAAGATTGCCGCTCTCCATCCATTGCGTTGTAGTGAATTATCGCTGGGCGCTTTGGCTATTTTGTTGCAGTAAAAATCGTGCCCAGTTGTAGTCGCTTTCGACAACTAAGGCTTGCTGCCAATCTGATATCGCGCCATCAACATCACCTAAATTCTGCTTAGCTAATCCTCGCCAAGTGTAGGCTTCAGCGTGTCCCCAGCAAATGTTATCACAAGGAATTGCATAAAACTCAATGGCTTTACTGCTTAAATCAATAGCACCTTGTTTGCTGCCACCGTATATTTCTGGTGTATTAAAGGCGGTGATTGCTTGAACTAATAGTACCCTAGGATTGGTGGGGGCCAGTGCTTTTGCTTGCGCTATCGTAGTGCCAGCTTTGGCACCATATACAGCGCCTTTACTATTATCCAAGCCAATAAGGATGCCATAAATGGATGACAGCAGGGCGAGGTTGTCGGCATTGGCACTAGAGGCCGTTAGTGGTTCTAGTGTGTCTTTTGCTGATTCAAGCGCGGTGATTGCAAGCGCACGTTGGCCAAGAATATTGGCGCTAATAGCAAGTCTATAACCTGCGTATGCTTGTTGATAATCATCGCCTTGCCGAGCAAGTGACTGTAAGGTTTTTACGTCCATGTGGTTAGCTGCTGCATCGATAGCGCTAATACTAGTATTAGTGCTGTCAGCTTGAGCAAATTGGCTAATGATGGCCATTGAAGTTACGAGTAGTAATGATTTCATGTCAATCTCCTTTTGAGCCCTGTATTGGGTACAGGGCTAGTATTGAAGATTATGAGGGAGTTTTGCAGGCACAAAAGTCATAAAAAGTGCATGACAAATGTCATTTAAATCTTTGTGATAACGGCTTTAAGCCTGTGTGATCAAATAGCCTATGTAAGCTAAATAGCCCAACACCAAGATGCTGCCTTCTCTACGACCAATTCGCAGACCGGTATAGGCAAAGGGGAGTAGAAGGGCTGCTAGGCCTATCATGACCAGCCAATCAAGTGGGTTAATGTCGTTGCCAATGATGGGATGGATCACCGCCGTGACACCGAGAATCCCTAAAATATTGAATAGGTTAGAGCCTACGACGTTACCGATCGCAATATCGCTTTGTCCTTTAAGGGCGGCAACGACGGAGGTCACCAATTCTGGCATGCTAGTGCCAATCGCTACGATGGTTAGTCCTATGATGATTTCGCTGATCCCGAAAGACTGCGCTAGTGCCACGGCACCATCGACAAATAATATGCCGCCGCCAACCAACATACTGATACCAATAATGATAAAGACGATAGATAGCCACTGGCTTTGATTATCCGCAGCAACCTCTTCAGAGATTTGTTTGTCGGCAGTCAAATAGCTATAGCTTAAATAGATAATTAGTAGCGTTGAAAGAATGACACCATCAACAAAGCTCAAGCCTCCATCGAGAAGTAGGCCCCAAAATAGCAGTGATGCCGCGATCATAACCGGAATGTCGCGCTTGACCATTTGCGATTCAATCTTTATCGGTCGAATCAGTGCGGTAATGCCTAATATTAGACCGATGTTGGCAATGTTTGAACCAATCACATTGCCTAATGCAATACCGCTATTGCCCGCCACCGCGGATTTAATACTCACCGCTAGCTCGGGTGCACTGGTGCCAAAAGCGACAATGGTTAAGCCGATAATTAACGGCGATAAGCCAAGCCTTAAGGCGATTTTGCTGGCACCTCTGACTAAAGATTCGGCGCCGACGGTCAAAATGATAAACCCGCCGATAATCGACAACCAAATAAACATAATGAACACTACTTATAGATAAGATAAATGGGTGGCTAGGATAGGTTTTTTTCTAAAGAGCACAACAAAAAAAACAGCTAATGGCCATTAAAGATAGTTTATTTAACCAGACCTAGTGGTAATGAGTCTCTGAACCATTGCCTTGCCTAAATTAACGGCTAACCTGATATGAAACGCGCACCAAAAGGTGCGCTGTTGTATGCCAAAAATATCACTATAGACTAGATTTCGTCTTCCCAGCAGATCTTGCCGCCGCGAATACCATCGACCTTTTCGCTGAAACTCTTCTCAAGTATATGACGTTTGATCTTAAGCGTTGGGGTTAACACGTCGTTATCGACATCCCATTTATCGGTGACAACCACAATCGCATCAACCGTTTCGTGAGATTCTAGATGAGGATTAACCGCATCTAAGGTCTTTTTAAGTGACGCCTTAACCTCTTCTCTAGGTTGCAAAGAGGCACCTTCAGATAGTTGTACCAGTGCAATTGGGTGTGGTAGACCTGAACCAATAACGCAAATCATCTCTACGTGAAGATCTTGTGCCAGTTTTCGCTCAATAGGCACTGGCGCAACGTACTTACCTTTAGAGGTTTTAAAGTTATCTTTAACGCGGCCTGTGATGGTGACGTAACCATCGTCATCAATACTCACTAAGTCGCCAGTGTAGAAATAACCCTCTTCGTCAAAACACGCGGCACTTTCTTCGGGCTGCTTATAATAACCTTGCATCAATCCAGGGCTCTTAACCATCAACTCACCGACATCTGTTTGCTTAATGGTGCAACCTTCAACAGCGCGACCCACGGTGCCAATTTTACTGGCATCAAACGGATTGTTAATGATCGAGTAAGCGCAATTTTCAGTCATACCCCAAGCTTCGGAGATATTGAGACCAATTTTGTGGTACCAGCTCACGAGCGAGGGTGGAATTGGCGCAGAACCAGAACCGAGTAAATGGCAATGTTCAAGGCCCAAGCCTGCATGGATTTTACGTTTTACGATACCACTAATAATCGGTATTTTAAGTAACAAGTTGAGCTTGCTGTCGCCAATTTTGTCGATAATGTTTTTTTGGAATAGGCTCCAAAGACGAGGCACTGAGAAGAATACCGTGGGTCTTGCACGCTGGACATCGGCGACAAAGCTATCGAGGCTTTCCACAAAGGCCACGCTGCTACCTGAATAGAATGAAGAGCCTTCCATCGCTACTCGCTCGGTGATGTGTGCTAACGGTAAGTATGAAATTAATCTGTCTTCGCCATCCGTTTTTAGATCACGAACAACTGCGTTACAGGTCCAAGCATAACTGGCAAAAGTTTGAATCGCGCCCTTGGGCTTTCCGGTTGAACCTGAGGTGTAAACCAGCGTCATGATCTGCTCAAGCGTCGGCAGTGGAGCATCGACTAAAGGCTGACCAAGAGTGAGTAGTTTATCCCAGTGATATTGGGCTGGCATGGTGTCGTAAGGCATTGCCATACGTAAAATTTCACCGCCAACGCCAGACTCTTGATCGGCCCAGTAATCCAACTTACCGATGAATATTGCTTTTGATTCACTGTGCTCAAGTGTGTAGCGGATGGTATCGGCATTGGCTGTTGGATAAATAGGTACGCTAATATACCCGCCATGCATCAGGGCGAGATCTGTGATAAACCATTCGGCGCAGTTTTTAGACAGAACGGCAATTTTATCGCCTGGATTAAGCCCTAAATGTTTAAGTGCCCCCGCAATTTGTTGCATTGTCGTTTGTACATCGCGCCAAGTAAAAGTCTTATATTGACCGTCAATAGGCTGCTTTAGATAGACTTGATCGCCTTGCTTTTCGACCCAATGTTCAAGCATCTCAATTGGGGTTTTCATAGATGATTCCATCGCATTTCCATATTGATTATTATTAATTCCAATCCAGTCGGCTGATTACTTTTTGTTTTAATCGTTCGTTTAACAGACTGATGTCGCTAATATTGAGTATGGCGAAAAATGTGATCTATGACAACTTTTTCAAACGCTCGTTACAATTTCGCGCAATGATGCCGTTAAAGCGTGTCTTTGGGTTTAAAAGAGTGGTAGGTAAATCGAGGGACTTTATGGGTAAGAGCTGGCCTGATTGGTCAGCTCTTATTGAACATTTATGAAAGTGGTGTTGTTATGCAGACGGTTCGCGCATTTTTTGCCACCATTGTTCATCAGCCACAATTTGGCCAGTGTCATCAATGCCGGGATAGGCAAGCTTCTTACGGCGGCAGGCTTTGGCGTAGATAGGGTGGCCTTGTTCAAACAGTTTTATTTGGCAATAGGCGTCATCAAGTTTGCGGGTTCCGTACATGCCTGCAGCTTCGCGTTGACGCTGCGCTTCATACACAATCAGTGCGCCAGCCACCGAGACATTGAGTGATTGCACCATGCCTATCATTGGAATAATAATATGCTGATCTGCTGCTGCAATGCCTGCTGCACTCACGCCATCGCGCTCATTACCTAAAATAATGGCCGTTGGACGAGTGTAATCTATTTCGCGAAAGTCGACGGCGGTCGGAGAAAAAGTGGTCGCTAAAATCTGCATATCTTGCCGACGAAACTCCTCTACTGCATGGCCCATCGTATGATGAACTTGTGTTTTAACCCATTGCTGACTACCTGATGCCGTATTGCCCGAGACACGCATCTCCAGCTCAGCCCAGACCGCATGAACCTCATGGATCCCAACAGCGTCGGCGCTACGGATCACTGCTGCAATGTTATTGCTTTTATGCACAGTGTCTAAGCAAAGGGTGAGATCAGGTTGGCGATTATCTAGCATCTGGTTGATACGGGCGAAACGTTCAGGACTCATGGTGTTCTTCTTAAATGTTATCAATAAAAAAGGGCGCCGAAGCGCCCTGTTTTTGGCTGAATGGATTAAACCTCCATTACGCCATCCATCTCTACTAGCGAGCCTTTCGGTAGCTGACTTACACCGATAGCCGCACGAGCGGGATAAGGTTGCTCAAAATAGCGACCCATAATTTCGTTTACAGTGGCAAAGTTACTTAGGTCTGTCATGAAGATGTTGAGTTTAACAATATCACTTAATGAACCACCAGCAGCAGCACAAACCGCGGTTAGGTTTTCAAAAACCTGGACCACTTGTGCGTCAAATTCTTCACTGACCATTTGCATCGTTTCAGGGTTCAGTGGGATCTGACCTGATAAATAAACGGTGCTGCCTACTTTTACTGCTTGAGAATAGGTGCCGATAGCTTGTGGTGCTTTGTCGGTAGCAATGATGATTTTCTCTGCCATGATTATCCCTTTATCTGTATTAAGTAAACTAATGTTTAGGTTAAATGAGCTAGCGGTTACGCGACGTTCGCAGTACTTCAGGGAGCACCCTAATGCGGCGCATCACGTTGGCTAAATGAATACGATCTCTCACAGAAATACGCAGGTTGATGAGGAATACACGCCCATCTCGCTCTTCTGTGGTTAAATTATGAATATTGGAGCCTTCAGCTGCCACAATAGAAGTAATTTTAGCGAGTGCACCTTGGTGGTTTACTATCTCTACGCGCAAGTTTGCTTGATACTCAACACCCTCGGCACTATCCCACTGCACTGGAATATACTTATCTGGCTCACCTTGGTAGCCACGAATATTGGCGCAGCTTTCCATATGCACCACTAAGCCCTTACCTGGACTAACGTGGGCAATAACCGCATCCCCTGGGATCGGGCGACAGCAGTTAGCAAAGGTGACCAACATACCATCAGCGCCACGAATGGGCATGGTATAGGATTCTCTGTGCTCCTGCGTATCGACTTGATCGCCACGTAAACGTTGGGCAATAACAATACTCATCGCATTACCAAGGCCAATATCAGCGAGTAACTCGTCAAGCGTATCGTGCTTGGTATCATTAACGACTTTATCGATGTGCTCTTTAGACAAGTCATCTAGCTTGGTTTCGCCTAACGCATGGTTTAATAAGCGCTTGCCGAGCAAGATAGCATCTTCTCCTTTGAGACTCCTAAGCAACTGACGGATCTTAGAACGCGCTTTACCGGTCACTACAAAGTTGAGCCAAGCAGCATTGGGACGTGCGCCCTTAGCGGTAATAATCTCAACGGTTTGACCTGAAATAAGTGCTTGGCTTAATGGATACGCTTGACGATTAACTCGAGCGCCGACACAGGTGTTACCTACATCGGTATGCACTTCATAAGCAAAATCGACCGCTGTAGCGCCATCTGGTAGCTCTAAAATACGACCTTCAGGGGTGAAGACGTAGATCTCTTCTGGGAATAACTCGGTTTTAAAGTTCTCCACAAACTCAAAAGAGGTGCTGGCGCTTTGTTGCAATTCAAGTAGGCTCTGCATCCATTTGCGGGCACGCACTTGTGTCGTCGTGCCTTGCTCTTGTGAGCTACCTTTCTTGTATAACCAATGTGCCGCAACCCCTTTATCAGCCATTTGGTCCATATCTTCAGTCCTAATTTGGATCTCAACGGGTACGCCGTGAGGACCAAAGAGTGAAGTGTGTAATGATTGATAGCCATTGGCTTTAGGGATAGCGATATAATCTTTGAATCGACCTGGACGCGGCTTATAAAGGCCATGCATGGCGCCCATTACGCGGTAGCAGGTGTCGATTGAGTCGACGATGACTCTGAAGGCATAGATATCCATGACCTCTTGGAACTGCAGTTCTTTATTACGCATCTTGTTATAGATGGAATAGAGGTTCTTTTCACGACCTTTGACAGTGCCTTCAAGGCCAGTGTCATCTAATCGTGTCGCAACGGCAGCTTCGATACTTTGAATAAGCTCTTTACGATTGCCTCGTGCGGCTTTCACCACTTCTCTCAATACACGATAACGCATCGGATAATAGGCTTGAAAACCTAATTCCTCTAACTCGCACTTAATATTATGAATACCAAGACGGTTGGCGATAGGGGCATAAATTTCGAGAGTTTCACGGGCGATACGACGGCGCTTATCGGGCCGCAGTGCACCTAAAGTGCGCATGTTGTGTGTTCTATCGGCAAGCTTGATTAAGATGACCCGTATATCTTGAGTCATAGCCATCATCATTTTACGGAAGTTTTCAGCTTGAGCTTCTTTCTTGTCGCGAAATTTTAGCTTATCGAGCTTAGATACACCTTCAACCAATTCGGCAATAGACTCACTGAATTTTTCAGCCAGTTCCTCTTTGGTAACAGGGGTGTCTTCGATAGTGTCGTGCAGAAGTGCGGCCATAAGCGTCTCATGATCGAGACGCATATCGGCCAGGATGCGGGCAACCGCAACCGGATGGGTAATATAAGGTTCGCCACTCGTGCGCATTTGACCTTCATGGGCATCGCGCGCCACCTGATAGGCCTGCTTGAGTAATGCTACCTGCTCAGGTTCTAAATAACCTGAAGCTGACTCTTTGAGACCTTCAAACAGATACAAGTGGCTCTACTCCTTATATAGCGTTACGGCCTTCAGCGATGGCAGCAACAGCAGCAATTTCAGCTGCTTCACGTTCACGAACTGTTTGGCGCTCATCAGCATCCAAAGTCGCAGCGGTGACTAAACCTAGCTCGATTTCGCGCAAGGCGATAACCGTTGGCTTGTCGTTCTCTTCGTCAACCATAGGATCTTTACCCTGTACGGCGATTTGGCGAGCACGACGCGCAGCAATCAGAATCATATCAAAACGGTTGCCGATTTTATTTACGGCATCTTCTACAGTTACGCGAGCCATGTGGGGAAACTCCAGTGGTTTATTGATTGGAAAAATGACGCAAAATTGTACATGAAGACAGTTAGCCTGCCAACAGATCTTTAATCATATCATTTTGGGTATGAATTTGGCTAGCACAGGTTAGTCTTTGGCTGCGAATGATCGCTAAAAGATCGGCCTGAGCCTTGTCGAAATCATCGTTCACTAAAATAAAGTCAAATGCATTGTAGTGTGACATCTCTGAAACAGCCTGTGCCATGCGGCCATCAATGACCTCTTGGCTATCTTGTCCGCGGCCTGTAAGGCGACGTTCTAGCTCGACTCTTGAGGGTGGAAGAATAAATATTCCAATCGATGTGGGCATCAATTTTTTAACTTGCTCGGCACCTTGCCAGTCAATATCGAGAAAAACGTCGATACCTTTAGCCAGTGTTTGCTCAATGGTCACACGTGAAGTGCCATAGTAGTTACCGAAGACTTCGGCCCATTCAAAAAAAGCATTGCCTTCGATTAACCCTTTAAACTCATCTTGATTTACAAAGTGATAATGCTGGCCATGTTCTTCACCTGGACGAGGTTGACGCGTGGTATGTGATACCGACACTTGCATATCAGCGGGCTGATCTTTTAACAGAGCTGATATGAGTGATGATTTACCTGCGCCACTTGGCGCTGAGACGATAAATAGGTTTCCGCGTGCAGTCATGATTTGCGTATCCGGTGCTTTAGCCCATTTGAGGGCAAGTGAAAAGATTTAGCGCGACATTATACAGTCTAGGGCGATATTTGCGCTAGTCATGACAGTTTGGCCTGATAATATTTTATTCTAGCGGCACTTTTCGGACTAATTTTGCTGTATCCGCCTAAAACACTGACATCTTCAGGCAAATTGGGTAGGCTATTTCTTTAGGTTTGAACATAAGAACCAGCTTGATTTGTAGTTAAGCGGATAGCGATCCGTTTATTAGTCAGATTCTATTGAGAAGGTAGGTATATCAAGGTATGCAGTTTACGACGCTTTTTTGTTTAGTCGGTCGCGACAACGGCCAACGGTTCGCCAGTATCAGTGGCTTGGTTTTCTTTGTTTTGTTGTTGGCAGCAGTGGTGTCGGACTCTGCATCGATCCTGTATATCGTCGGCCTGCTACTGGCGCCAATATTGGCATTAACCAGTCTTAGGCGATTGCGTGATAGTGGTAAATCATCAAAACTGGCGGCACTGACGCTGGCACCATGGGTGTTGATTATGCTGACACTAGCGCATATCGACAGCGTGATGTTGCTGATCACTCTTATGCTCTTTGCTGGATTGGCGATTGGTTATGTGGCTATGTTGCCCGCAATCTCAGTCAGTCATTACAAGCAGGGCTATTCGGGGCCGATAGACATTAGCGCCAATGTAACGGTAAATAATGCTCGAGTACGAGTCGAACCTACATTAAGCGACGCTAAGTCTGACGTTGACGCGCACTCAGCGGCTTTTGTTGACCCAACCGCAGGTATCAAAGAGTGCAGCACTGCATCCTCTAATGAAAATGAATCGGATACACTAACATCGCGCAGATCTAATAAGAGCAGTGCGAGTTTGATGCAGCTACAGCATTGGTTACTGGAGCATAAAAAGGTCGCGTTTTCTGCTGTCGCTTCATTAATGCTGGTGATGCTATTACTTAGCGTTTGGTCAATGATCCCAAGCGATGATGTGAGTGCCGCAGAGCAAGATATTGCTGAGGCGGGAAGCATCGCTAGTAAACCTGTCATCGCGCGTGAAATTACCACACTACCAGATGGGTTTAGCTTGGTGCTTGAAGATGATGTGTTAATCGTAAGGTGGCTTGGTGAAACTGGCTCGCCGACAAAATTATGGTCGCTTGCCACTGCCAAAGGGGATAGAGCATGTTCAGCGCTGACGTTTAATAACGGCACTGAATATCGCACCGTTGCGGTCGATCTATTGGCTGATACCGGTACAGAAGCCCGCTTTTCCCCCCTCGACACTAAAGCGATTATTGTGGATATGGCACGCCGAGGCAATGTGAGTTTGTGTGGCTATAACTTTAGTTTGAAAGGCAGCCAAGCAGCCATTGGAAAAGTGGCCGCATTCTCTACCTATTTATAAGCTGCTGTATCAGTATGATGTAATAGTGGAAATTAGCGGGGAGAGTCATTAAACTGCTTCGCCTTAACTTTATATGCTACGTCGTGTGGTTATAGCGATGATTAGAGCGCTTGATAGGTAACACAATGCCAGATTTAACCTTGGTTATTCTTGCCGCCGGTTTAGGCACCCGTTTTGGTGGTGATAAACAGCTTGCGGCACTCGGTCCCAATGGCGAGACCATGCTGGAGTTATCACTGCAAAGCGCGCATCGAGCCGGCTTTACAAAAGCAGTGTTAGTGATTCGGCCGGAACTTGCCGACACTTTAGATATGCTATTAGAGAATAAGTTACCCAGTGATTTTGTTTGTGACTACTGCATACAGTCACTTGATGACCTACCTGTATCCGCGGTGCAATATGCGGATGTAGCATCGCGTAAAAAACCTTGGGGAACAGCACATGCCCTCTGGAGTGCAAGAAAGCTGGTATTGGGACCAATGGCGGTTATTAATGCTGATGACTTTTATGGCGATAGTGCATTTATCTTGTTGGCTCAAGGGCTACTCAAAAACACTGACGATTGGATGATGGTTGCCTATCCGATTAACTTAACCTTGTCAGATAATGGCGGTGTTAATCGTGGTTTATGCGCAGTGGAAAATGGCAAACTAGTCGATGTTGCAGAATGGCTAGACATTCAATCGCATTCAAATGGATTGGTTGGCACTCTTGCTGGTAAGCGGGAAAATATTGCAGACAATGCGTTGGTATCGATGACATGTTGGGGCTTTAAACCCGATATTTTTGATGTTATTGAAACGCAGTTAAGCCGCTTTTTCATTGAACATGGCCAGCTCGCTAAAAGTGAGTGCTACTTGCCGAGTGTAGTGCAAGCGAGATTGCAAGAAAGTGCTAATAGTCATACCGATACTCGGAGTGTTTATGTCAGTGTGGCACAGGAATCTTGGTATGGGGTCACTTACCCAGAAGATGCCGAGTGGGTTAAACAGAAATTATTGGAAAAATTAGCGGCATCTTAAACAGAGCGGCTAATTCATAATGAGTTTGCACGAAAAACCTGCATGATAAACAGGTAGAAGCAACGATATTGACAGAGAACTGGAGAGTTGGGTGATTGATTTTATAAGACAAAACGTTTTGTCGCATTTTGGTGAAAAGATGGACAATGCCAAGGTGTCCCCATTGGGGAATGGCCATATAAACCATACTTTTCTGGTACGCTGGCCAGCAGGTGAGATGGTGTTGCAAAAAATCAATACACAAGTGTTTACTACGCCAGATGCCTTGGTGAATAACGCAGACCGGATCAGTCGACATTTAGCGGCCAAAAAACAAGCAAAACAATACCAGTTACAAGTTGTCTCTCCGGAGTTAACGCAAGAGGGCGCCTTGTCGATTGATCTCGGTGAACATGGATATTGGCGGGCGATGAATTACTTGCCTCACAGCCACAGTGTTGATGTTGTTAGTACTGAATCTCACGCTGAAATAGCGGCTCAAGCCTTTGGTCACTTCTCTGGTGCTTTAAGCGATCTCGATGCGGAGTTGCTTGAAGATGTTATTCCCAATTTTCACCATCTTCCTGGACGCATCGAGCTGCTGTCGAAAGCTGTCGCGCAAGATACTAAGGCACGCTTAGGTGAGTGTCAGCAATGGGTTGATTTCGTTATGGCGCAAACAGAGTTGCTGCAGGAACTCGCGCAAGTGGAAGCTACGTTGCCGCAGCGCATTTGCCATAACGACACCAAAATTAATAACATGTTGTTTGATAAGCGCGACATGAGTAGTTTGGCCATTATTGACCTTGATACCTGCATGAAAGGTTATTTAATGTATGACTTTGGCGATATGGTGCGGACTTTTTGCAGCCCTGAAGAGGAAGATTCAACGGCGCTTGATAACGTGCAGGTGCGCGAGTCTATTTTCGCTGCCATTTGTAAAGGTTATCTGGGCGAGCTTGCGCCGATATTGTCTGATGTAGAGCGACAAAGTTTGTGGCTAGGTGCGAGGGTGATCTGTTTAATGATCGGGGTTAGGTTTTTAACCGACCATCTCAATGGCGACGTGTATTTTCATATTCATCATGAGGGTCACAATCTTGAGCGCGCGGCTAATCAATTTACTTTGTATCAAAGTTTATTGAGCCAACAAGATACTCTTAGCGCTTATTTGAAATAAGTGATTAATTTCTAACTCACTGAATAAATGGGATTATAATCGATCTATTTGGCCAGCGATAAAGTCATTGAGGGTTAACCTAGGTGGCTTACCTATCGACTTATATGGACTCAATTTATCTATCTGATCCACTTCACAATAAAAGTCATGCCTAAGGGATGGCTTTATCTATTTTCAAACATATCCACTTGCTAATCCTTTGGCTGTAACCAAGCATCTCTCATCGTTTCCTCTTCGGCTAGAAAGCTTACCGTCTTCAATAAAGTCTGATGCGCAATAGCATATTATTGGAAATAGTCGGCAGACTGTCAGGCCTTCATTTCTAATACCAGTTGCATTAAAAGTTTGAGGCGCTCTGAATTGATCAAATACCTAGTGCAATGGGTATAATGCACGTTGTGATTGGTACGTGCCAATGATGATTTACCGCGAATAAGAGAGCCCCATAAAACTGAGGCGATATACACTCTTCGTTGATGTGAATCTTAGCGACTAACGATATAAGCGTGTCGTTATTGGAACTAGGTTTAATTTTTGGATCAGTCCCTCTAAATAGGCTTGAGTCAGCAATGCTATGCCGCGATAGAAGTCGGTTCTGGCATGCTCAGTCATAAGTTCCAGGCAACGACCGGACCAGGGGAGTAAGTGTTGCTGAAGCAGGATCATGCAGCTGCGCTCCAGTGGTTCGCTATCTTCTGTTTGTGCCCATTGGCTAAGCATCTGATCCAAGACGGCGAAAAACAGGCCGATATGATCCACCGGTTGATTGCTATCGAGCTCGAAGCTGATCCCTTGCTCTTGATAAAAAGCCATCAGTGCCATAGTCGACTTGTCATTGAGGAGTTGCCTCTCACTCAAGTAGACCGATCCCCAAGGTACGGCATTGGGTTCACCCGGACCATAGAAGAGTTGTGCATAATCCAATTTTAAGGCTTGTTGTTTATCTACAGTCCATTGACCGAGATAGTTGGATAGTAACTCTCGACCACTCTTTTCTTCGGCAGATGACGTACACTCAGGCCAGCTTTGGGCCACACAATGCCCAATAAAACCCTGGATCAATTCAGGTGTCGGATCGTTAAATAAGACATTGTGAAGAATGCGCGCAATGCCTTGATATTCTAAGATCTCATTTTCAGTAAGGGATGACATACTAACCTCATTTGTTGCACTAAAATTTGTCGGGACTAATTGCAAGAACCAGCAAAAAAGATGCCATTCAAAATGAATGGCATCAAGCGGGGGTTAAACTTCTGAGTTGTTTAATACTTTCCCATCGGTGCTGCTACTAGGGCGAGCGTGGCGGTTAGGTTTCATCAACAAGTTTGGTGAGGTTACGCTGCTATTTGGCATAGGCGCAAAGTTAGGTTGAACTGCACCTGGGTATTTAGCCTTAAGTTCATCCATGGTACCAAAATCAATAGCACGCATTGGGCAAGACTCGACACATGAAGGTTGTTTACCCTCGGCCAGACGCTCAAAACAACCATCACATTTGGTCATTACCTTACGATCTTTGTCTATTTGTGGTGCATCGTATGGACAGGCTCTTGCGCAGCTTTCACAACCGATACACAGATCCGCAGCCACATGAACTAAACCATCTTCGCGGCGCTTGTGCATCGCGCCAGTCGGACAAGCCTTAACACACACAGGCTCAGAGCAGTGGTTACAACCTAAAGAGGTGTAATAAGCGAAAACATCTTGGTTGATACTACCGTCAGCATTCTCTGTCCAAGTACCACCGCCATATTCATACACACGACGCCAGTTGATACCTACAGGAAGATCTTTGCGATCTTTGCAGGCGATTTGGCAGGTTTTACAACCAGTACATTTACTTGCATCGACATAAAAGCCGTATTGAACATTATTACTCATTGTAAGCTCCTATTAGGCTTTACGGATTTCAACTAGGTTAGTGTGTTGTGGGTTACCCTTGGTGATAGGGGTCGTTCTATGCGTGGTTAACACATTTAAACAACCACCTTTATCAACGCTGCCACCTGGTTGGAACCATGCGCCTTGACCTAAAGCTGTTACGCCGATCATGATTCTTGGAGTGACTTTAACTTCAACTTCAATGGTGCCACGGTCATTAAATATGTGGACTTTATCTCCGGTTGCTAGCCCGCGAGATTGAGCATCAATCGGGTTCATCCAAACAGCATCTTGTACTGCTTCACGCAGCCAAGGCACGTTGTGGAAACTGGAGTGAGCACGGCCTTTGGTGTGATAGCCCGTTAGCTGTAGCGGATATTTCGCCTTCATGGCGGTATCTTCGAAGCCTTCCCAAGTCGGTACATACTTAGGTAATGCTGAAATCACATCGCCTGGCTTAAGTTTCCAGGTTTTGGCTTTTTCAGCTAACTGAGAAGAGTAGATCTCAATCTTACCCGATGGTGTGCCAAGCTTATTATTTACCGGATCTTTACGGAAGTCTTCCAGGACAATATAGCTACCGTCTGGCAGATATTTACGATGGATACCTTGCTTGAGCATCACCTCTTTTACAGGCAGATCTGGCGTAGCAGCTTTGGCTGTAGCATAGAAGCCATCTAACCAATCTTTACGAGTTTTACCTTCGGTGAATTCAGCTTCGACACCCATACGCTTAGCAAGGTCGACACAGATTTCATAGATAGGACGAGATTCGAACATAGGGTCAACGCTCGTGCTCATCTGGATAAGTGTAGCGGTATCACCAGCGGCATAACTTTGGTTGACTAAATCTTCTGACTCTAACCAAGATACGTCAGGTAGCAAGATATCTGCGTACTTAGCGCTTGGTGTCATCCAGTTATCAACGACTAGAATGAATTCACACTTAGATTCATCGCCAACAATTTTAGCTGTTTTATTGACATCAGAGTGTTGGTTGATTAATGCATTACCGCCATAGTTGATAATGGCTTTAATGTCATGACCTAGCTTACCATCGCCGTTTGCATCAAGCAGTTCTTTAGGTAGTGCGACACCATCGCTCAAAACGGTCATATTCTTGCCGTCTTCAACGGCTTGGGTCCATGTAAAGAAAGAAATACCTTTCGTTACAGGGTTGCTTCCAGCTGGCATAGAAGGGGCAGTCATTGAAGACCCTTTACATAAACCACCACAGTTAGTGCCCGGCAGACCAAGCTGGCCTAAAAGAATCGGCAGCATGTAGCCTGCGCGAGTGTTATTTTCACCTGCAGCTTGACGGTTTAGTGAGGCTGCAATTTGGATAAATGGCGCTTTAGCCGCCGCCAGTTCTCTTGCTAACTCAATGATGACATCTTCGGCAATACCTGTGATCTTGGCAGCCCAAGCAGGAGTTTTAGCATTCACGCCCGGAGTTGAGTCACCAGCCGTTTTGTTATCTAAAATATAAGATTTGTAGCTTTCTTCATATCCTACGCCAGCTGGCATAGTCTTCTCATCGTAGCCAACACAGTATTTATCAAGGAAAGCTTGATTCACGGTATTAGTGGTTATCCACTCGTAAGCTAAGGCTTCGAACAATGCCGCATCTGTACCTGGACGAATCGCTAGCCATTGATCTTCTTTACCGACAGCCGAATCGGTATAGCGTGGATCGATGATGATAGTCTTAAATTTCTTGCTTTGCTTCAGTGATAAGAAGTCGTAAGCCTCACCTGAACCACTCATGCGGATCTCAGATGGGTTATAACCAACCATTAGCACAAGATCTGAGTTCTTCATTTCAGAAACAGAGCTGCCTTGCCAACCTGGACCAGCAGAACCGTATGTTTTTCCTGCTGCTTCATAGATTTGCGACCAGCTATAATCGCCATTAGAGTTCAGGAAACCGCCTTTAAGGTTCATTAAACGCTTAAGACAGCCGGTACCTGAAAAGTGATAACGTGCACCTGAATCATAGGTAAAGTGTACTGACTCGTTGCCATACTGATCGATAGTATCTTGCAGCTTTTCAGCAACAATATCTAAAGCCTCATCCCAAGTGATACGCTCAAACTGTCCTGCACCACGAGGGCCTACACGTTTCATTGGGTACTTTAATCTGTCGGGAGCATAAACACGCTTACGTAGTGAGCGGCCACGAGGGCATGCACGTACATCATGATCGCCATACTTATCACTAACCGTAAAGTTTGACTCCACTCGGGTAATGACACCCTCTGTAGAGTACACGCGAACTGGGCAGTTAGAACCACAGTTAACCAAACAAGCCGACCAGTTCATCTTCTCAACAGCCGTTGTCGGTGTAGTTGGTGCGACGACTTCAGCATCACTTGAGCTAGAGTTACAACCTGTAACTGTCGCTGCACAGCCCATTGCGGCACTCATTTTTAAGAAACTTCTGCGTTCCATTATCTTTTCCTCATTGCAGTTATGATTAGCACTGTTTGCATTAGCGCAGCTGGTAGCTAAACGACAACATCACTTGGTGCGCGTTATAGTTATGGTTCAGGTCACCTAAGGTGGTCAGTCCTGGAACTGTATTGACATCAATTTGCGCGTAATCGGTGTCGTAATAGCGCTCATACTGGTAAGCCAGTTTTAACGCCATCTCTTCGCTCAATGCGTAGTTCGCATGTAGCTTGAGACTGTGGTTGAAAGAGAAGTAATCCCCCTGTGGCGTGGTGACGTCATAGGTGACCAGCGTGTTGCTGGTGGAGTTAGCGAACAAGTAGTCGCCGCCCAGACTGAGCCTGTCTTCAAGCAGCCCGGTATAGGTGAAGCCAGCGCCCAGATTGATAAACTCATCTTCGATATCAGCGAACCAATCCGGGGTTGAGAAACTCTGGCTGCCAGCTTGATTAGATTCGATCCACTGCTGACCGGCAAAGGCATAGCCAGACAGGTGCTCATCGAGTTGCAGTCCAAGGTTGATGTCATAGCCGTAATCTTCAGATTCGGTCAGACCCAGTTGCGTCTCGTTATAATCATCTTTGGCGTAGCGGGCGGTCATATCCAGGCTGAGCCACGACGTTGGGGTGTGATTAAACTTGGCTTCGAAGGCGGTGCGCTCTCTGTCTGCCAGGTAGTATTTCCGCAGCAACGGATTCTGTTCAGATGAGGTCAGTTCGCTGGTTTGATATTCGCTGCCGCCACGGTTATCCAGACTGGCCTTGAATTTAAGCTTGAGGTTATCCAATGCGCGAACATTGAGTTTGGCCCATAGCACGTCGTCATTGGTCTGTTCGCGGTCACCATGGCTGCGCTCCATCTCTTTTCTGTCATAGCCGGCTTGCAGGCGATAGTCGCTGGTCAGACGGTAACTGGCATTAAGCTTGAGGCCACGGCGCTCAGTGTCTAAAGGTACATTCTGTTTAAAGGCTCCTGTGATGCCGTTCACTTCATATTGGGCGAACTCCCATACCGAGCCCTTGTTGTCGCGCTTGCTGTAATCGACACTGCCGCCGAGTCTGAATTTGTTGCTCATAAGTGAGGTGACAGACAGCTTGCCGTCTAAGGTATCTACTTCTCCGTCCCAGTTTTGCAGTGGGTTACCGGGCATCTGGATCAAATTATCGTCTTGGATCATCTTGCCCGATACCAGACGAGCACTCATGACGGTGCGGCTCAATTGGTATTGGCCAGACAAGCTAAGTTGATGGGCCTGATTGTCAGGAGCGGGTGCAAAAACGTCATACAGATAGGGGGGACTTAAGGCGCCAATATCGTTGTTATACTGACTGACGAAGTAATTCAGATCTGTAGTCCAATTATCGCCGGAGAGTGACAGGCCTGCGGTGAGGTTATCTGTGCTAGCATCGATAGGCAGACCGAAATTAACCGGACGTGGGGTGACGATACTGCTGCTCTGGTAACCCGTTTTTTGCTCGTGGTCATAGCGCACATAAGCCTGATAGAAATCGCGGCCATAACTCAGACCCAGGCCAGCTTTATTTCTCTGCAGGGAGAGCTCCTGGATCTGAGTATGCTCACTCGGTGTCAGCACGTCATCTTTGTACCATAACTGGCTGCGCGCATTGCCTGACTGATAACTCGTCAGTTGTTGATAATCTGCCACCAGTTCATAGTGACCTGATTTTCCCGCTTCAAGATGAGCGAAACCGTTATCTAGGCCTAACTGGTGTGCCTGGAATTTGGCCTTGTAGCCTGATTTATTTCGATAATTGAGGTCGGCATCCACACTGGCATTCGCGCCGTCTTTGTCAGTTCCGAACGCATTACCGGAGTGAATGTCATCACTGTCAATATAGGCGGCATTGACCCCGATGCTTCCGGTATAGCCTTCGACTTGAGGGCAGCGTTTACACTGAAAGACTTCCTGTCTAACTGTACTGGTATTGGCCTTGTTTACGCCAAAGTCAGCCGCCATTGCAGAGCCCGTTATCGCACCCGATATGGTGAGAAGTGATAACGTGATGAGGTTAAATTTGAATCTCATTTGAGTTACTCCTGGTTAGCGCTGCAGCTTGCTGCCGGCTGGATGATTGGAGCCATGGATCTGGCTATGGCAGTTGAGACAGCTCTTACCGCCGCCAAAGGCGTCACTTCCACCTTGCTGTACGACACGGCTTGCATGACCATTGTCCATATGGCATTGCTGACACAGTTGCGGCGCTCTTTGAGTGAGCATGGCTTCATTAACGCTGCCATGGGGGTTATGGCAGTTGGCACAATTTTCTGTGACTGGCGCATGCTCCCATAAAACGGGGCCACGTTTTTCGCCATGACAGCTATAGCAAGTGTCATTTATTGTGGTGTGGTTCAGTGCACTTTCACTCATAGACCCATGTGGGTTATGGCAATCGATACAGGTCATTTGATCCCATTTCATCGGGTGGGATGAGCGCTTATTCATGTCAGATTTTTGCTGAGTGTGGCAAGAGGTGCAGGTGTCATTGACCGTGAGTTGGTCCATTACCGGATCTTTATCGGTGTGGATATTATGACAATCGCTGCAGGCCACTTCGTCTAAATTGTGACTGCTGCTATGCCATGCCATCTGCTTAGGATCGTTGTGGCAACCCAGGCAGACACTGTTCTGACTCTGAGCGGAGAGCTTGCTCTCTTTGCCAAAGGCGATCATCGGCTCCTTACCGCCCTTATTATGTTTGCCTAACGGCCCATGACAGGCTTCGCACTGCAGACCCGCCATGGGCGAATCCGTTTGCCCCGAGTTACCGTGCACGCCATCGAATATTGCCATGACCTTGTCATTTTTCTTATGGCACATCAGGCAGGAGTCGGCACCTTTGTTGGAATATTTACCCTGAGCAAATTTCTCCGTCAGTTGCTGTTCCAGTTGTTCACCAGTGAGTTGGTTCCAGGGGGCCGCCTGAACTGAGAGAGATAAAAACGCGAAAGCGAATACCCCAAAAAGTAACTTAGTGATAATAGATTTGTTCATCATCTTGGCCTTACGGTTAATTATTTTAATGTTTAGTATTTTTTATGTTAATTATTTTGCAGTTGAATTGTAGTTTGAATGTATCTGTATTACTAAATAGGTATGCGTGAAATTGTGATTATTAATTTAAAAATAATTTATACGTGATCGGGATCTTTATTTAGAGGTCGCTGTTTGATGCCGTAATTATTATATTTGCACCCCAATGCGTTTCGGTGTAAATAACTGTTTATATTGATTTTATATTGTTTTTTTGAGGTGCGCTTTATTTGTTTTCTAATATTTTTAATTTTTATTTTATATATATTTAAAATAAGCATTAATGTGAATAAATATAATAGTTTTTCATATTGTTTTTTATAAATCCTGTTCTGTTAATAAGTTTTAATAACTTTATTAATAATTCTTCATAAAAATTCATATTTCTTCAATAGTTCAATTGATAATCATTATTCTTTATGTTTTTTAAGGGGGTTTATATGATTTTTATTGTTGGTCGTCGCCAATCGATAGGTGATTTAACCTCTTTAAATAATGACCCGATTACGTTTATGACAACAATGATTAGCCAGCATCATTCTTGTATTGGATGACTGTAGATTACAGCGCTAGACGGAAGTGTTCAGAACGGCCTTCGTTGTACAAATATTGGCTGAGTTGTTTAAGATCACATCATCGTTAACTGGCATGTGTAACCGCTGTTAATGAATGACCGAACCTCATACACTGGCGGCATAATCATTATATTAGGGATCATTGATGGCACCCATTATCTGCAGTAGTGCTTTAGAGGCTGTGTCTTTAATTCAAAGTGGTGAGACGCTATGGACACATTCAATGGGGGCGACTCCGACCCTGCTACTCGATGCTCTTGCTGAGCATGCATTAACCAAGCAAGACCTGACTTTGTTACAGTTGCACACTGAAGGGGCTGAGTCACTCAGTAGCGAGAAGCTCAAGGGCCATCTGCGGCATCGTTGTTTTTTTGGTGGCTTACCAACTCGCTCGCTACTGCAACAGGGGGATGCGGATTACGTGCCTATTTTTCTCTCTGAAGTGCCTAAGCTATTTCGTTCGGGTGAACAGCCCATCGATACCGCCATCATTCAAGTTTCTCCTCCTGATAAACATGGCATCTGTTCCTTAGGGATCTCAGTTGAAGCGACATTGGCTGCTTGTCAGGTAGCAGGTAAGATTATTGCTCATATCAATCCCCTCATGCCGCGAACGCATGGCGATGGTTTTATTCATTATAATAAGTTTGCCGCGGTATACGAGCAAAGTATGCCACTGCCACAACATCCATTAGCCGCAAGTGATGAGGTTAGCCTCGCGATAGGGCAAAATGTGGCGAAGCTAGTACGTGATGGGGATTGTCTACAGATGGGGATCGGTGCCATACCTGATGCAGTGCTTTCTTGTTTAACCAAGCATAAAGATCTTGGGGTGCATACCGAGTTGTTCTCCGATGGGGTGCTTAACTTAGTCGAGCTTGGGGTGATCAATAATAGCCGTAAGAAGGTACATCCCGGTAAGCTCGTCACCGGTTTTGCACTCGGTAGCCAGCGACTCTATGATTATGTCGATGATAATCCTTCGGTGATATTTATGGATATCGAGCAGGTCAACGACACGTCTATCATCCGTAAAAACCCTAATGTCATGGCGATTAACTCCGCGCTGCAGGTGGATATCTCAGGGCAGATTTGTGCTGACTCTTTAGGGACTCGAATTTACTCTGGAGTCGGTGGTCAGATGGACTTTATTCGTGGCGCAGGCCTTTCTGAGGGCGGCCGCTCGGTGATCGCACTGCCGAGCACGGCTGCACGTGGCTCAGTCTCGCGGATCAGTACCGTGTTATCTCCCGGTGCGGGAGTGGTGACCACTCGCGCCCATGTGCATTATATTGTTACTGAATATGGCATCGTTAATTTAAGGGGGAGATCGTTACGAGAGCGGGCGAGAGACTTGATAGATATCGCCCATCCAGATTTTAGAGAACAGCTCTGTCGAGAGACTTTCGACATGTGGGGATTGACGGTGTAGTTAATTTTGCCTTGCCCTACGCGATCTCTAAAATAAGCACCTTAAAGTCACTATGATATCTAGGTTCGGTAAGGGATTGCTGTTTTGATTTTATTCATTGGTGCTGCGCTGAGCGGCAAGAAAGTCATTGGGCGTTAATCTCGATGGCTTGCCGATAGCATTGTGTAGGCTAGGTTTATCTATCTTCTGGGCTATAAAGTCATGCCGCAGTGCTGGCGTTAATAGCTCGTCAAACATATCTACCTGTTGATTATGAGGGCTCAGCCATGCGTCCATTATTGATTCATCTTCAGGTAGAATCATCGGGCTTGCCTTACTGTGATAAGGCAGTAAATCAGGGTGAGGTGGATTGGTAATGATGGAGCAGGAAACGCGACTCTCACCTGTTTTAGGGTGTTGCCATTCTCGATATAATCCACCAAAGGCTACTGCTGCATTTTCCGCGATAAAATCATGATAAACATTGCGGCTGCCTTTTGTCTCTGTTTCGCCAAAACCTTTGGCAATCACAATACAGCGACTCTCTCTAAATGGCGTAAAGCCGGCACTATTGGGTTGGTTGAGTTTATCGGAACGGGTATTAAACGAGGTAAAGCGACTCGGTTTAAAACCGTGATAAGTCGTTTGTTGTAAAAGCCACCAAGTAGCTGTCTGTAATTGTCGTTCGCCGTCTTCGGTTTCACGCACAATACTGATGTCATTGGTCGGCATTTTAAAGCGAGAATAGAGCATCTCGTCGCTATTGTTGACGCGTAAGTCTTCCATCAATGCTTGTACAAACATATCATCGATAACATTCAGTCGACCGCACATCTCTATTCTCGTTTTAGTAATCGCTGTTACCTGTATAAATAGCAGATATGAGGTTGGAAAACATCATGCCTCTGGTATTGATCTAGCGAGGTTGCTGTTTCTTGAGGGGATGATACGAGTAAAATGACGTTAGCGATGGGTTGGATTAAATGCGCTAGGCTGATAAATATCATTAAACAACAGATACAAAAACTCCAGCAATATACATTGCTGGAGTTTTTGTATGCCCCGTGCACTAGCGTGAGGCAAGGTCTATATAACGACTCGCTTAGAAGCGGTAATCAACAGATAGATATAGTTGCTGGCTATCATTTAGTGATGCCGTTTCTGTAATGGTTGTTCCAATAGCATCTTCCATTTTAGGTTGCATGGTCATAGATGCTGATGCATCATAATCCTGCTTAAGGTAACGGTAACCAATTTCTGTGCTTAGGTTGTCATTGATCTTGTACATAATACCTGTTTGACCACCCCATACAAAGTTGTTGCTTGAGCTAGCAAGCGCAGTTTCAGGGCTGATGTGATTAACACCCGCTGTTGCACCGATGAACCAGTTCAGCTTGTTGCTATCACCTAGGGCTACAAGGTAATCATAAGAGAGTAATAAACTCTGTTGCTTAGCAAAATCATCTGAGTTGTAAGAGTATGTACCGTAAACACGGTTATTATCATCTAGAAAAACACCCGCTCTTAATTCGTAAACTGCATTATCTTCAGATGTTGACCAGTTTTCAGTCTCGCTGTTAAACCCTGGGTCAACTGTTGCTTCAGTGGTTGTTGAACCTTTATATGAGTTTTGCTGTGCGCCAACACCGCCACCAATAAACCAATCTGCTGCCATTGTCGGTGCTGAAATTACGGTTGCGATTACTGATGCCAAGATAAGTGATTTAGTTTTCATATTTGTGCTCCCACACTAAAAAATTTTTGATTGTGTTCATTATCAATCGAGGTGTTTCGTTTCGTTGGAGCTATAGTAGGGGACACTAGCTGAATAATAACTGAATGATATTAACGATAAGGGAACTTTCTGTTTTAGCTATATGTAACGGAACGCAGTACTGTTAATCTGCTGATATATAGTGGGTTAATTTATTGCAGTGTTATTTTTGAACTCTCTCTAGTGTCGTGTTATGGCAACTTATATTTAAAGCTTTCTTACAATAATCCCCTTTTTGCATTCTCTTTCATCAGTTAACCCAGCTTATCTTCGCCCTCTAATAAGGGGCTTTTAGCAATCGTACCGCAAATCTGTTTAACCCTGATTAATGTTGTTTTAACAATACAGATCAAATTAGACCTTTTACTCTAATTATTGTTGGTAATGGCTCTCATTTCAGATTTATTTCAGATTAGTACGAGATAATTATGCTTCATTAATGTATTGCCTCGTCTTAGTTAATCTATGTGCGACCTTCATTGAAACAACATTCACTCCTCTCTTTTTCAGCAAAGGCTCAAACTATACATGTTTAAATTTTTAAAAATCATGGCTATATCAACCATGCTGTTTTGTATTGCACCTGTTCACGCTATCGAGCGAGAGCCGCATCAAGTGCGTTATGACCGCACCTTTCCTATTTGGGCTCAAGAAGCGATTGATTTGGGGCATGAATTACCAAAGCCATTTGGTTTTAGCGTCAACTATATGTCGATGGAGCAACCTTTAATCGTCGATTCTGTTGCCTTTTCTGGATTAGGCGGCCTAGATGATCTGCTCAGTATAAAAGGCAGTGAAGCGCAGCAAGAGTCAGAAACCATCACTTTTAGAGCTGATGCATGGGTACTGCCATTTTTGAATTTATATGGGGTAATAGGGCATACCAAAGGCAGCAGTGTGGCGAATGTACAGCTTGAAGCTGACTGGTCTTCAGTGTTGCCACCGTTGGTATGTAAGATCAATCCTTGCCAGAGCGTTAGTGACCCATTCGATTTCGAACTCAACTTCAAAGGCACTACCTATGGTGTGGGCGGCACGCTAGTCGGCGGCATCGGCAATTGGTTTGCATTGCTTGATATTAATTATACCAATACTAATTTGGATATTTTAGATGGTGAGATCAGCAGTATCGTAGTATCCCCTCGTGCTGGATACCGCACTAGCTATAACAATCATGATATTCAGATATGGGCCGGGGCTATGTATCAAAATGTGGAACAGACCTTTAGTGGCTACCTGCAAGATATTGGCATTCCATTGGGTAAGGCAAAGTTTGAGGTCAACCAGCATCTTGAAGATAAATGGAATGGCCTTATTGGCGGGCAAATCGGGGTAACTAAAAATATCGACCTGTTGATGGAGTTGGGAATAGGTACGCGGACGAGCTTCATGATGAGCTTAGGTTATCGTTTCTAAAGCATTTAATCGGAAGTTTAATCAGGCACTTTCAGGGGGCATTATGCGATCTATTTATCTATTACTCAGTATCCTATTTATCAGTGGTTGTTCAATTGTTGAGATGGCTGATTCAAGTGACAAAGCCGCATTGCAAAAAGTGGGTTTTTCACAGCAGCAGCTTACGTTATCAGAGGGCGGTGAGCTCAATTATTGGCAAGCGGGACAAGGTAAAACGGTGCTGCTCATTCATGGGTTTGGTGGCTCGGCTGTCACGACTTGGCAGCAAGTGATGCTTGAGTTGAGTCAAGATTATCAGGTTATTGCAGCAGACTTAGCTTGGTTTGGTGACTCTCTTAGTCAGGCTGCACCTAGTCTTGCGACTCAGTCACAAGCGATTCGCCAGCTTATTGATGCGCTTAAACTCGATAAGGTCAATGTCGTTGGGATCTCCTACGGTGGCTTTGTCACTTTCGACTTAATGGTTAACGAGCCTAAGGTTGAAAAAGCAGTGTTGTTAGCAAGTCCTGGTGTGCTTTTCTCTGATAACGACTTAGCACAAATGAATCAACGTTTTGGCGTCGATAATGCCAGCGAGGTTTTTGTACCTGAAAATGCTCAGCAGATGCGTCGCTTGCTCGATGCGACTTTTACTGACTTTCCTTGGTATCCCGCTTTTATTGATGAAGCCATTTTTGCTCAGTACTTTGTACAGCACCGCCAAGAAAAACACTTACTCATTGAGGGGCTACCGGCGGACAGATATCGTATTGCGGCGGCGATAGCTGTGGAGGCATTACCGCCAAGCATGCTGATTTGGGGTGAGAATGATCAAGTTTTCCCATTGGCATCGGGGATCCAACTGGCTAATTATTTAAGCGCTCCGATAGTGGTTATTCCAAAAGGGGCTCATGGGATCAGCAATGAGCACCCTGAGATCATTAGCCAAGCAATAAAGGCGTTTATACAATGATGGCGGGTAATTTAAGTTGGAAAAGTGGGGTGCTGGTGATTAGCCTATTGCTGCTTGGCGCGTGTAGTAGCCCTGACTGGCAAGTGCGAGCTTTACCCAGTGATATTGCGATTGCTGCCGCGCTAGATAATGAGCCTGACCCACTGTTGATGGGTGACGTAGTGCTGCAAGATTTACCATTAGTGCGTATGCCTGAAGATGTTCGTCCTTGCTGCGCCTTTGGCAATGCGCAAAAAGTCCAAGTCGGCTCTGTGCCTGTGCCGTTCTTTCGTTATGCTAACACGTTAGCGGTCGACAGTGTTGGGCCACATGCTTTTGAGGCGGGGACATTTAGCTACCAAAAAGGTGCGCCTAATGGCAGTCGTGGCGGTGAGAATAACGGCCAAATTTATACCCTACGTGGCGGTTTTATCGATTTAGCCCATGTGCGCGATACCGCTGATAATGCCATTGCCCTGTTCTATCGTATTTACCCTCAATTAGGTTTGCCGCAGAGTATTGTACTGCCTGATGAAATTGGTCCACGCACCATAGAGCTCAAAGCCTTTGATACCTCTGGTTTAACCGCCGCTCAGCGCTGGGAAATTGCAGCGACCATCTCCGTGCGCTTAGCTTATTTTATGGCGGAGGCTCATGAAGTCGCGCAGTGGCATGGCTATCGTAGTTGGGTGCCGTGGTCTGAGGCGGTATCGGCTTATTCACCTGAAGATCTTTATTCCAATATGTTGGGCGCCAAGATTGCATTAGCCTTGCTGACTAATAACTTGGCGATGAATAAGGAGTTATATAATCAACACATGACACAATGGCTAGCGGCTACACTCACCTGGTTAGAACCTGTTTCTATAGCGCAAACCAATGCACTATTTGATGTCATTGATGGCGTTTGGTGGGATTCAACGCAACCCTTACCGAACAAGTTTATGCTGCTCAAACGCCATTATGAGTTAGGCGATAAGCAGTCACCTTACTTAGTGCCAGAATCCTTAGCTAATTCCCATGCTAAATGGCGCGATGTTAGCGAGCTGTATGAGTCGAATGCTCAGCCGCATCACTTAGCCCTGAGTAACACCATACATGGGATAGACATTGATGCGATTGCTCAGCAAAAGCTGTCGGTGGCGGATAAATTCAGATCCAGTTTTAGCCATATCCCCGAGAAACTGTGGCGCAATGGCTTCACTCAAGCCGATTTTTATCGCATCAGTGAGTACAACCAAATACAAGACTCAATCGAATTACAGCAGCATATAGAGCAGCGAGCTCGCCACCTTACCGAGTTAGAGGCACAACCATGAATAGCGGTAATATCGCTAATGTGCTTATGCTCAGTCTCGTTTTAGGATGTACGCTCAAGGTGCCTTATGTTGCCGCTACGGAGTCGACAGGTTCAATAGAGGCCACACAACCACAAGATGATGACGTTTCCCAAGGTTGGCTCGAAGGTTTCTTACAGACCTTAGGGGCTGATGGCGAGTTTAACTCCGATAAACTGATTGATTTCAGCTACCTGCCAGGACCCTTTTATAATCCAGAAATGGATCTTGGTGTGGGGATCTCTGCGGTAGGTTTGTACCAATATGATCCGAATGATGAGGTCAGTCAGTTATCGTCACTGGTGATTAACGGTTTGGCCTCAACTAATGGTGCACTAGGGATGACAATCGCCAATAAGACCTTTATCAATCAAGACAATCAACGCTTTTATCTCAACGCTGAAGTGTTTGATGCGCCAGATGTATTTTATGGTGTGGGTTACGATGCTAATCACAATGATGGTAATCGTGTTGAGTTTAACCAACGCATCATGTCGGTTAATCCTATGTTATTACAGCGAATGAGTCCGACTAGTTTTGTGGGTATTGGTTTTGATTTTAGCTATGCCAGCGCCGAAAAAATCAATCCGTTAGATTCAAGTGTGGCTACCGAAGCGCTAGAGGAAAGTTCACGCAATGTCGGGATTAATGTGCTACTTAATCATGACAGTCGCGACAACGTACTTAATCCACAATCAGGGCGCATTTTAGAAATAGATGCCGCGTTTTATCGACAGAAATTAGGCAGTAAAACCGACTTTGATGTCTATAACGCGCTCTACAGCGAATACATGAAAATAGGCCGTGGCGAAGATATTTTAGCATGGCAACTGCGTGGCCGTTTTACCTCGGGTGATGTGCCTTGGGATCAGTTATCTAAGGCAGGCGGCGGTAGCTTATTACGCGGTTATACCTCGGGTCGCTACCGTGACAAGCAAATGCTGCTTACGCAAGTGGAGTATCGGCTTAATCTTCCTGGTCGACATGGTATGGTCTTTTGGGGTGGTGCTGGCGTGATAGCAGATGATGTCAGTGGGTTTAACCGCGATACAATTCTACCTAATGGCGGTGTTGGTTACCGTTTTGAAGTTAAACCGAGAGTGAACTTACGCTTAGATATGGCATGGGGTGATGGTGACAGCGGCTTTTATTTTAACGTCAATGAGGCTTTTTAGCGGATTGTTGATGACGTTAATTTGGGGCCCAATTGAGCCCCAAATAAGATTAACTTAGCTTACTTTTTGAAAACAGCTTCGTTAGTACCGTATGGACCTAAATCTAGGTCACGCTTACGGATCTCATCAACGCGGTCAAATGCTTCTTCAGCAACGCGAAGGTTTTTCACATCTTTACGCCAGTAGTACTTAAAGCCATCAAAGTGAGCGTTGTTTGGATACCAGTACATCACACCTAAACCTTTATCAGACATGATAGGCGTGTTGTGGATAGTTGCACCGGGAATGTAGAAGTACTGGCCTGTACCAAGCTTCTTGAACTGGTTATCGGCAAGTGTTTGCCCTTCACCATTGACCACATAGTAACACTCAGGTTGACCATGGAAGTGGGGAGCATGATCTGACTTACCACCATCGGTAATGCCCATGACCATAGGGCTATCTGAAAGCTCTTTCCAAATGTAACCAACCGGTGATTTTGACTTATCGCAATCTTTAACTTCTAGGATGTTACCGTTGTCATCTAATGTCTTACAGAAACGCTGATCGGCAGCAATACTGCTGTTAGATTGGATGCTATTGAAATCAATTTTACCCGCTTCCCAGTCAGCAATGTACGCTTCTACCATAGGGTTACTACACTGAACTGGCATGGTATCTTGTGGCGAGTACGGTGTGCTGTCGTATGGCACTGGTGTCATCTGCTGGAATGGCAATTGTGCGTGATTACATTGTGGGCCTTGGGCGAAAGCGGCTGTTGATGTTAGCGCAGCAATGCCAAATATCATTTTTAGTTTCATCATTCCTATCCTGTTTTTAGCTGATGCAGCTTTAGCTGCGATATTGTGCTCGTTTAAACGGGCTTGAACTAACAATAAAGCGATTGTTGCGGCGTAAATTTGAATTGGATCACGCCGTGTTTTGACTAACAAACTTATTCGTGAGCAAGCTCGCGAATATTCTTTTCGTTAGCCACAATTTATAGATAGAACTGCAAACTTAACTGCACATAATTGGATGAACCTTGCGCAGCTGGCTGTAATGTATAGGCAGACAGTTCATCACTGATTTGATAGCGGCCGACTTCAAAGCCCAGTGCTAATACCGGGGTTAAGTTGGTAAAAATGTTGGCGCCAATATGAAAGCGGTCAGTTTGTTCAATCTCTGTTGTTGTACGGCCATAAAATAGACTTGAACGGGTGCGTTCAGTCCAAAAGTGGCGATAGGAAAACATGGCAGAAAGCGTTGTTTCAACTTCACCGTTGACGATGTCGCGAGCGGCGTCGGTACCTACATATCGCCCCAAATTGCCGTAATGTAGCTGCATTCGTAAATCGTCTTTGCCGAAGGTGTGTAGTTTGGCAGCAACCGACACCCCTGCTGCCAGCTGTGCGTTGTCGGCAGGATCTAAATAGCGCAGTAAGCTAGAAATTGAAACATTGCCCCAATCTCCTTGTTGGTCATAGCGGATTATGGCGTCGGGTACATAGTCATTACTGGTGTCTATCCAATCTGGCTCTGCAGCAGTTTGAGCGCCATCGCGCATGGCTTGTTTGCCATAGGTATAGGGGTTTTCTAGCGCGAATTCCCAATCGCCTGTTTGGTAACGAATTAATGCTTGTCGCACCATCGCTTGACCGACTAATGGTCCACCTAAATCGGCCGTTTCGGCAAAGGTGCTGGTATTAACCATTGTTGACCAAGTTTGTCCTGCAGTGACACCTTGGTACTCAATAAAGGCATGCCTTAGGCGTGGACTGTAAGAGTTAGAAAATACAGCATTACCTTGTGATGAACCGGCAAAATCGATTTCGACAAATCCTTTCACATCCCCTTGAGTCACAGTGACATTAAAGCGACTCTCTGCTGCGCTAAACTGACTTCGTTTAGCAGATTCTGTGACGCTGCCACCACCGGTCCAGCTGTCCTGAAAGGCAATGTTGCCATCAATGTAGCGTGCATTCGCTTTGATAAATCCACCAAAGTGATACTCACTGGCTGACAATGGCGCAGATAAAGTGCCAACCAAACAAATAAAGATGGAAGTTTTAATCATTGATTTCATAGTTTTTTCTTGTTGAGAAGGGTTACAAAACCCTAACAAGGGCATGATTTATTGAGATGGCTACAAACAGATGAGAGATATCAGATTTAAATGTTAGTAGGATCAAAAAGTAAATTGGATGGCAGGAGAAAAGTGGGAGCAACCTAACTCCTGCCGATAGCTTTAGTTCACTAAATCTTCATCCGTTAGAAGTAGTAACCAAAGTTGATGTTAACGCGTTTATCCCAATCATTGCCCATTTCAGGCAGACCAACATGATCGTTGTTAGCAGTTGAGAAGGTCATGTTTTTTCCCATGACGAAATCAAGCATGGTGTAAGTTGGACCGGCAGAAATGGCACAACCTGTCACGTTTTGTATGCTGTTATCGTAGTTATCATCATCAACATCTGGCGTCATTAAACCAAAGTCGTTGTAGCATTTAACACTACCCCAATCAGTGGTAAATGTTTTTGCGATATTAACGTTGTACGCTTGACCTTTTGAGGCAATTTCATACTGCCAGCTAACCACTGAAACACCAATTTTGTTTGGATCTTCAGCATCCGCGGCATCGTACTCATACTGCATCGCTTGCACTTGTAGATTCCAGCTCTTATAGCTGCTGTCTAAATGCATTGCTACCGCGTAACGGTCGCCATTATTACCCGTTTTGCTGTTATAAATTTGACCATATTGAACAGAACCACCAATCGTTGTTTGGCCGCCTTCATGTTCTGCTGTATAGGTTTGACGCACGTTGAACTGGTTAGTCTCTTCGTTGTTATACTCAGTGCCATTGATGGTACCTGTGTATAAGTCGGTCGAATAACGCTTGTTCTCAGTTGGGCCATATTCAGCATTCTTATAGAAAGCTAAATCTGTGTGCCAGCCATTTTTCTCGTAGATTGCTTTGATACCGACATCATGGTCATCTTCGAAACCAAGGTAATAAGGAAGACCAAACCACCAGCTGTTTGAGATAAAATCACGGTTACCAAAAGGCACCTTGTTAATACCAAACTGTAGTTGCCAATCAGGATCGATATTGTAGATACCGTATCCATATTTGATGTAGTTAGTGTTTGAAGTAAAGCGATATTCAGCCGCTAATCCCCAGTCACCTTTTTTGCCGTCAAACTTGATAGCGGCCATATCAAAGGTTAAATCACCGCCTTTGTCTTTTGAGGCTTCATCGTAGTCTTTATAACCGTAATTAACTCTTACAGCGCCGCCAACATTGATACCATCTTCCTGCTCGGCAGCGAATGCTGCTGAACCTGAAAGTGCGATTGCTGTGGCCACCATCGACAACATAAACTTAGTGGTATTTTTCATCATCATTCCCATTTTTTTAGATTTTTAGATTTTTGTATTTAAATTTGTTCTATTACATCTCTTCAAACCAAGTACGGTGGCACTCAGCGCAAACTGGTGCTTTTTTCTCGTGCTCGCCATGACATGCAAGGCAACTTGCACCTTGGTTGTAATGCAGTGACTTATGTGGATTTGCTTCTGGGATCGCCAGTTTGGTTTCATCGACATCAATGCTGTTGATGTCGCCATGACATTCAACACATGCGCTATCCGTGGCATTCTTTCTACCTGAACCTTGGTGGCAAGATTGACAGCCATCTTGGTAGATAAACTCGTGGTTTACTCGGCCTTTGGTGCTGCCTTTCATTTTGACTAACTCGCCGGCCATCGCACCTTGTGACACCACAAAGCTAAGTAGGGCTGTAAGTAATAACTTGTTCATTAGACGGCTCCCTTAAGATCAGCTTTAATCGTTTCAGAGACGACGATCCCCATCGCGAGACACTCTAGGCAAGAGGTTGAACTCAAGCGTGCTTCACCGTGAATACCGCCGGTAACTTCACCAATGGCGTAGAGGTTTTTAATTGACTCCATTGAGCGGCCATCAATGACGCGAGCGGCTAAATCGGTTTTAAGCCCCCCCATGCAGTAATGCACTTTTGGCCAAATACGAGAGACAACAAACGGTCCTGTTAGCACCTCTGCAGTATCCATTTTGCGGTTAAACAGTGGGTCTTTACCGGCTTTAACGTGCGTGTTGTACTCAGTAATACTGTGTTTTAGCTCATCGGCTGGGATATCGAATTTTGCGGCGATATCATCGAGCGAATCAAGCTTCCAGGCCATCTTGTCGCGCAATGCACGGGTAACACGATGGTCTTCGGCGTAGTTGTTGTAGTTAAAGAGCACGATTGGGTAAGCTGGGCTGCCATCGCTGTTACGGTTTTTCATAATGGCTTCAGAGCAGGTTTTGCGATCGGCTCGCTCATCCATAAAGCGTTTGCCGTTGAGCACGCTAATCGAAGCGCCTTGGTGCCAGCCAATTGAAAGGAGGGCATTAGACCAACCAAATCCGCCTTCATCAGGTGAACCCCAATGGCCAGTTTGGATAAGGTTCATGTGCACCGGCAGTGCGCCATAAGCCATTGCGGTAAGTGTCACTTCACCGGTTGCACCTAATGCATTGGTACAATCGAGTGTAGGGTCCAACGATGGATCGACGGCTGCACGCAATGCCATGTTACGAGCAAAGCCACCGTTGGCTAAAATCACAGCCTTGTTGGCTTTGATAAAAATGCTGCTACCGGTTTTTAGATCGGGGAAGCGGTAGTTCTTACGCACTTTTACACCGATAATCTTCTGGCCATCCATGATGAAGTCTTCAATATAGTGTTGTAGGCGGTAATCAACGCCTTCCTTTACACCCGCTTCATATAGCTTGGTGGTGATATCGCCACCAGTACCGTGTTGGGTGCGGATCGCACGCGCCTTGTTGTGGCCACCGACCTGAATATTGAAGCCTTCCTTAAATTTAACCCCTGTATCGATGCATAACTCGTAAGCATCTAAGGCTCGGTTGGCAATTTGGCGCAGTGCAGCTTCGTTCTGCATGCCACGCCCAGAAATTATTTGATCTTTCACTAGCTCTTCTGGTGAATCGTCATTAATACCTTGTGCTAATTGAGTCGGGTTTTTTGGGATCGCTAACCAACCACCGTTAATCGCCGAATTACCACCAATCACTTGCATCTTTTCTAAAACTAATACTGAACCCATGCCTTGACGTTTAGTATTGAGCGCAGCGGATAGGCCTGCAAAACCAGAACCGACAACAATCACATCGACGCTTTCGTTCCAGTTAATCTCGCCGCAGGTTTTTGCTTGGACAGTACCGGGCAACGTTGCTGCTATGCTACCAATTGCGGCACCCGCACTTAGTTTTAAAAAATTTCTTCTACCTTGCATTCTTGAATCCTCTCAATGGGAATGAGGTAACGATAAACACAAGTTAGGCTGCTAAAAGTGAACTAAGTCACGCCATTTTTTCAGTGACAAATTTATTCGTGAGTCAGATCTCGAAGATCTTTTCTCTACTCAAAAAGAGCTAGTAAATTGCGGTGGAAAATGTGACAGGATTTTATACTGAGTTAACAGCTGTGGTTGAAATGTTTGTATGAAGTAACTCACAAAGCCAAATAATAAACGGGTATTAGCGTGAAGTTAATCCCGATTAATGAAGCAACACCTAAACTAACAATTTTTAACAGCGCATAATTATCGCAAATAGATATAAAGGCTGTAATGATGAAATGTCCTACTGAAGCATTGCCCATGATGCGTTGTAATCAAATACTCGACGCTGCGGAGCAGCTTATTGAGTCACAGGGGATCGTGTCATTTAAGTTTTCTCAATTAGCCAAAGAAGTGGGTTGTTCCACAGGTACTCTCTATAAGTTTTTTGAACGAAAGGAGGATATCCTCGTTTGTCTTTTTCTGCGTAGTGCCACCTCTAATCATCTGCCCATTTTTATCGATAAGCATCCTGAACTAACGGCACAAGAAAAAGTGCTATTGCCAATTTTGTTTACCTTTGAAACCATTAAACGCAGTAAGAGCTTTTTTACACTGCGTTCAGTCTCTGTCAATACCATGGTGTGGCAGCTGGCGAGTGACGCAAAAATTGCAAAGTTTAAAAAACGTATTAATGGCTTCTGGGGTTGGTTCACTAAATCACTTAATGAAGCGATAGAAAGAGGGGAACTAGAAGCAACCCCCCTAGAAGTAAAAGAGTTAGTGCAAGGCATTACTTTTTATCTAACCGGTTCATTGACTCAATTTGAAAGCCAGCTAATCGCTCCTGAATATCTATCAAATCGCCGCGAAACCTGCTATCGCCATTTAGCGCGCTTAATGGGGCAGTACAAATGGGCAAAGCCATTAACGCCTGAATTATTTGAATCTTTGGAAAATAGAAGTTCAGATTTTTTCGACAAACACTATCGAGAGCATATGACCTGCGCAACATGCAGTGCGTTAGTGTGTGCATCGACTGATAAAATCTCAGCCTGCTCACGCCTAGAGGCCATCGCTAGATAAATAAAAAAGCCCTCAATAAGAGGGCTGGACCGAATAGTTGATGTGATGTTGGAGATGATGTTACTGGTCCAAAAACTGCAATTTAAGGGAAACTCTTCTCTATACTTTGAACTGTCTCAGTGTTGATGATATATCGGTGGCTAGTGCTTGTAGCTGCTGTCCGGCTATCTCTATTTGCTGAGCGCCTAACGCTGATTCATCAAATGCCTCTCTGATGTTTTCGATATTTTGATGTACGGTATTGACGACCACACTCTGCTGCTCGGTCGCTGAGGCTATCTGAGTATTCATATCAGCGACCACATCGATGTCAGCACTGATGTCACCAAAAGCTTCGGCGGTGAGTTTGGCTTGCTGTACACTGGAATCCGCTTTTTGTCTGCCTAAGTCTATGGTCTTAACGGCCTCATCAACTTGAGTTTGCATACCGAGAATCATACGTTCAATATCTTGAGTCGACTGCTGTGTTCGCATTGCTAGGGTGCGTACCTCATCTGCGACAACGGCAAAACCACGACCATGCTCACCGGCTCTGGCAGCTTCAATAGCAGCATTGAGTGCCAATAGATTGGTCTGATCTGCAATCGACTTGATAACATCTAAAATATTGTTGATGTCGAGTGCTTCCTGCTTAAGGCCATTCATCGCATTGACTATCTGATGGACTGTGTCTGACAGTTCATTGATAAAGGTGATGTTGTCCTCCACCAATGTATTGCCTTTCAATGCTCGGTCTTGAACGGTTAGTACAGACTTGGCCGCATCGGCGGCATTACGGGCAACATCGGTTATGGTGGCACTCATCTCGTGGATAGCGGTTGCTACCTGATGATTCTCATGCTGATGTTGGGTCAGAAGTTCTCGCGAACGGCTAGTAATCACCGACATCTCACCGGTAGCACTATCGAGCACGGTTTGACTTTGCTGCATTTCGATGACGATCCGTCGCACCTTTTCCGCAAACTGATTAAAGCCCACGGCTAATTGAGCTAGCTCATCTTTACTCGATACTTCGAGTCTGACGGTGAGGTCACCATCTCCTTGAGCTATCTCTTCCATCGCGAGAGTGGTTGCATTTAATGGGCGGGTAATTGAACGAATGATTAACATCGATGCGATAAAAATCATGCTTAATAGCAGACTGAAAAATATCACTTTGTCTTTAATGAGTTGACTAAATTCTGCATTGATATCGTCGGTATAGACACCCGTTGCTAATATCCACCCCCAAGGTTTATATAGCTTCACAAAGCTAAGCTTAGGTTCGGGAGTGCTGGAGCCCGTTTTAGTCCAAACATAATCGACATAACCTTCACCATATTGTCGTATCACGTCAAGGAAGGCGACATAGACTTTTTTGCCGTTAGGGTCAGTAAAGTTAATCAGGTTGTTGCCGACATCTTTTTGGCTGGTGCCATGGGCCAATTGTGTCGCCTCAGTGTCAAATATCCAAAGGTAGTTTTGGCCTCGATATCTCATGGCTGAGATCTCTGATTTCACCATTTCCTGCGCCTGTAACAGTGTTAACTCATTTCGGTCTACAGATCCTTGAGCTCGTTGAAGTAGCGATAGTCCAGAATTGAGGACACTGCTAATTTCAGCTTGTCGTTGTATTAGCATGCGTGATTTTTGGTTAAAGGATTCATATCCAGAGCTTACGATAAACGCAAACACAATGAAGATTAACAGTAGCCAGATCCTTTGTACGATAGAGAGGCGATTTAACATTATTTTTCCGAGTCAGAGTCTATGATTGTTTAGGATTTTCTAAACAGTTGCCCTATATTGTTTTTTATTTGTATGTTTTATGTTGTGATGACTGCCGCGAATAATTTTTCTGAGTTTATCTAGCAGTGTGATTACACAGGTTTTATTTTAAATAGAAAAAAGCCCTCTGGGAGAGGGCTGGACCTAAATGTAGGTGTGATGTTTGAGCAGATGAAACCGGTCCTAAAATCCCTATTCATGGCAAGTGATAAACCTATTGCAGGTAGATTCAACTCACCATAGACAGCGTAATCTTGGCTAGAAGTAATAGCCGAAGTTGATGTTAACGCGCTTGTCCCAATCATCGCCCATTTCAGGTAAACCAACATGGTCGTTATTGGCGGTTGAGAAGGTCATGTTCTTACCCATGATAAAATCGACCATGGTGTAAGTCGGACCCGCAGCAATGGCGCACCCTGTCACGTTTTGTAAGCTGTTGTCGTAATCATCGTCGTCAACATCAGGTGTCATTAGGCCAAAATCGTTATAGCATTTCACGCTGCCCCAATCGGTGTTGAATGTCTTGGCGATGTTTGCGCTGTATGACTGACCTTTAGAAGCAATTTCGTACTGCCAACTAACGACTGAAACGCCAATTTTGTTCGGGTCTTCTGCATCTGCCGCATCATATTCATACTGCAATGCTTGTAGCTGTAAATTCCAATCATTGAAGCTAGAGTCTAAGTGCAATGCCACCGCGTAGCGATCGCCATTATTGCCCGTTTTGCTGTTATAGATCTGCCCAAACTGAGCTGAGCCACCTAGGGTTGTAAAGCCGCCATTATGCTCAAATGTATAGCTTTGACGCACGTTAACTTGATTGGTTTCTTCGTTGTTATACTCGGTGCCGTTGATGGTGCCGGTATATAGGTCTGTGGCGTAACGTTTATTTTCGCTTGGGCCGTACTCTGGATTCTTGTAGAAGGCCAGATCGGTATGCCAAGCATCTTTTTCGAAAGTGGCTTTAACACCAACATCATGGTCATCTTCAAAGCCTAAGTAATAGGGTAGGCCGAACCAAAAGCTGTTGGAGATAAATTCAGCATTACCAAAAGGCACCTTGTTGATACCAAACTGTAGCTGCCAGTTAGGGTCAATATCGTAAAAGGCGTAGCCATACTTTATGTAGTTGGTATCAGAGGTAAAGCGATACTCGGCAGCTAAGCCCCAATCGCCTTTCTTACCATTAAATTTAAGCGCCGCCATATCAAAGGTTAAATCGCCGCCTTTATCTTTTGATGCTTCGTTGTAATCTTTATAGCCGTAGTTTACGCGCACGGCTCCGCCAATATTGATACCGTCTGCTTGCTCTTCGGCAAAAGCGCTGGTGCCAGAAAGTGCAATCATAGTTGCCACTGCTGACAACATAAATTGAGTGGTCTTTTTCATCATCATTACCTTTTGTTTTGCTTATCTATCTAGCGACTTCGTGTTGGTGTTCTTGCTCATCAACAATTGTGTTTATCTTCACTGGGTATGGGATGACTTCAATGCCTTCTAAGTGATAGCCGGTTTTAGCAAACCCAGCTTGGGCATTTTTCACCGTCAATGTGCCCGCGATATACATAGGTTGCTGTAAATCAGGGATTGCTACGGGAACGTCAAAAGCAACATGGATCAATTGATTCGACGGTGACGGCGGCTTATGAAAGCAAGCACCTTGCTGCGGTGTTAGCAGAAAGTTTTTAACGTAACCGCTATTTTTTCCATTCAGCGGTACCACAAAACCAGGAATAATCACCTTCTTGCCGTCTAGGGCTAGATTGACATTGGTTTCAACTGGCAGGTTGGCGGCGCCGGGTGCCAAGTTGTGCCACATGATTGATACGGCCTCTTCTGCTAGAAGGGAGGAGCTAAACAGTAAACTAAACGCCAGGATAAGATTTTTCATAGTGTATAAGGAGGCCAAGGATACTTGGCCTCACGCTCTATTGTGGGTTAAGTACGATTACTTAGATTTTTGAACGACATCCCAGCCATAACCACCGTTGCCAGAACGCACTAGCTTAGAGTTGGTGTAGGGGATGAAATCAAACATCAGTTGCTCACCTGGACCTACATCTTGTGGCCACTGGTACTTAAAGGTCGAGAACTTGCCATCTAATGGGAACCAGTACATGTAGATCAAATCTTGGTCATCATAGGTGTTCGGTGTGTAGTGCATCGCTTTACTTGGGATTTCAATATAATCTTTAGGTCCAAATGGTTGCATACGCTCTTGTGCCCAAGTAAGACCTTGACCACTTATGCCGTAGTAACACTCCATTTCGCGATGGTAATGAGGCGCTGCAGTACCCGGTGCTACACGCACTAAACCAATAACTGTTGGTTCATCGTTTAGCTCTTTCCAGCACATACCAACTTCAGTCGCGCTGGCTCCGCCTGCAGGGCAAGGGATTAGGTTGCTTGGATCATCTACACGCCAAGTTAACCAGCCAGAGTCATTTGCGCCTTTACCGCCATGATCGTTTGACTTGATGTTATAAATATCTTTCTCGCCAGACTGTAGCTCTTTGAGGTAAGCCATCGCTTGCTCTTGCTTACATACCATCGGCATGACTTTCGTTGGCGCATTGATGGTAGACAGCGTTGGTCTTTCATTGTGCCAAGGTTGGTCGGCTGGCTTGTCGCCGGCAACGGCGCAACCCGTCACTAAAATTGCAGAAACTGCGAGTAACTTTTTCATCATCTATCCCTTATATTTTTTAGGTTTTTCAGTTTTTATTGCTTAAATTTTGGAAAATCAAAGTTGTGGCAATCCATGCAGATGGCTTGCTTCGGTGTATGTTCACCGTGACACTCCATACAAGGGGCTTCTTGGCCGTAATGCATGCTGTCATGGGGGTTTTGTCTCGCCTCATCGCCCTCACGTTTTGTCTGCTGCGCCAGCTCGCTCATGTCATGGCATTGCAGGCAAGAATCATCAGACGGGAAAGATTTCATGCCTTGGTCATGACAGGTTTTACAGCCTGAGTCGTAGACCATTTCATGGTAATCACGTTGGTCACGTGCCTGTGCTGAAAGTGCAATACAAGCGCCAAGGACGAGTAAAAGTAATGTGTTAACTGTCTTCATCGAAAAATTCCTTATGCCTTCATGATTGAACGGGCGGCAGTAACGCCAAATGCCATACACTCTGGTGTTGAACAACCACCGAGTCGGCTGACACCATGAACACCACCGGATACTTCACCTGCGGCATAAAGCCCTGGGATTTTTTCGCCTGATTTAGCGGCAATCACTTCTGCTTTGGTATTGATTTGAATACCGCCTTGGCAGTAATGCACTTTTGGCCATAAACGCTGCACGATAAAAGGCGCAGTAAGGTAGATGCCGGTGCTCATATTCATGCGTTTGCCAAACTGAGGGTCTTCACCTGCTTTTACGTAGATGTTCCAATCCTCTATTTGTTTCTTAAGTTCTGTGAGCGGCAGGTCAAAATGCTTAGCAATGGCGTCGACACTGTCAAATTCCCAGGCAACGTTATATTTCAATACGTTGTGCATTGAAGGGTCTTTCATTGCTTCATGCTTAGGCGCAATTAACAGTGCAGGGTTAGGCTTACCCTCTTTATCACGACGCAGCACTTCTAAATCAGCACGGGTCTTACGGTCAGCTGTTTCATTCATAAAGCGTTGACCGGTATTGCGGTCAATGGCGATAGAGTGTGGGAAGTTATAGAGTGAGAACCCTGCGCCGTAACCAAAACCACCTTCGTCAGGTGATGCCCAAGGGCCTGATTGAATAAAGCTCAAATGCACTGGCATCGCGCCTTCGGCGAGCATAGCGATTAGGCCATCACCTGTAGCACCTCGTGCATTGGTACAACCGACATCAGCACCAAGGTTAGGATCGAGTGCTTGACGGAAACTGACGTTGGCACCGAATCCACCCGTCGCTATTAACACGCCTTTTTCTGCTTTTACATTGATGAGCTCGCCTGACTCTTCATGGCCGAAGTGATAGCCACGGCGCACTTGAATACCGAGTACGGTGCCATCTTTTGCCGTGATGAGATGTTCAAATTTATGACGGATTTTGGTTTTAACACCATAACTACGGGCTGTTTTGAGCATAGGGCGAATAAAGCCTGAGCCACTACGTTCAACCACTTGATGGCTACGGGTGGCACTGGTGCCACCCGTGTTGATGATGTGGTCGCGGTAAACACAGCCGCAATCTTTAGTGAGTTGGTAAATATAAGGTCCAAGCTCGGCGCTGTGGGTAAGCAGTTCTTCGCTAGCATAACCGCGCCCTGATTTAAGTTGGTCTTGAACCATGAGTTCAGCGCTATCTTCAATACCCAATTGCTTTTGCAAATCGGTATTTGCGAAACAGGCTTGGCCAGCATTCAGTGTACTGTTACCACCGTATACGCCGAGCTTTTCAAATATGACGATATCTTTGGCGCCTAATTTACCGGCTTCGACTGCGGCGGCAAGTCCTGCGAAACCAGAACCCACGATAACGATTTCATGTGTTTCATCCCATTTTACATCGGAAGAATTTGCGCTAACGGTAAGTGGCGCGAATGCACCAACAGCTGCAGCTCCAGCGCCTAACTTTAAAAACGAACGTCTTGTTTGCATATTTTAATCTCCAATTAACTTGGGCTAACAATATGCTTCTGCTTGTAAGTCAATGATGCGCGAAATCACATTTTGTATTAGGTAGTAAAGTTTTTTGTGGCGTTGTTCAAGAAAATGTTTCTTTTATGTATCTAATTGGTGAGAGCAGAATAATATAGATGCTGAAATAGTATTTATAGGTTTAAATAATGCGTTGTCCCAGTAGTCATTGTGACGCGATCCGGTGTAATCAATTACTCGATGTCGCGGAGGATTTAATTGATAAACAAGGGGTTGTGTCTTTTAGATTCGCACAGATAGCCAAAGGTGCAGAGTGCTCAACCAATACCTTATATAAATATTTTGAATCTAAAGAAGATGTACTAGTGTGTTTATTTTTAAGAAATACAATATCGAGCCAAATACCGACTTTTATAAAAGAAAATCCTGACTTAACTATTAATGAGCGTTCAGTGCTGGCGATACTATTTACCTTTGAAGTTGTGAAGAGAAGCCCAATCTTTAACATTTTGCGAGTGGTATCAATTAATAGTATGTTCTGGCAATTAGCCAGCTCTGATAAAATTGAAGTATTAAAAAATAGAGTTAATTTGTTTTGGAGTCGTATTAAACGCCCATTAGAAGATGCGGTTGTATCAGGTGACTTGCAAGCAACCGAAACTGATATTAAGGATCTCAGCCAAGCGTTGTATTTTTTCCTTGCGGGTATCACCTCTTCCTTCGAAAGTAAGTTGATGGATGAGCAGTATTTTACCGCGGAAGATATGCTTGGTCATCGACATATCAGCCGTTTAATGAATCGCTACCAATGGCGAAAGCCTATAAGCCAAGAGATGATGCTGGGATTATCGTCGCGGATCTGCGACTTTCTCGATAAAGGGCATGGCAATATTCGAAGCTGTGAAAATTGCTTAGCGATAGGGAAAAAATCCGATTGCAGGGAGTAAGGTCACTAATCAATCGTTGATGTTGTAAAAGCGCGCCTATCCCTAGTTGCAAGTGTCCATTATTACCAGCGCTTAAAATGCTGAATAAATTAATGCTAGCCCGCGTTTTACTTGACTTTTTTGTGACCACTGCATAGTCTGCTCAGTCAGTATTCAAGGTGGTATGCAATGCAAATAAACTATAATTTAAAACCTGCGTTAGAGCGCCGTACTGAGCAATTCCAACCAACCACCAATGTTGGCTTTGGAAACCTCAGAACTGACCATATGTTTTTAATGGATTATCGCGATGGTGAGTGGTGTGATCCTAGGGTTGTTCCATACGGTCCATTTCAAGTCGCGCCTGGTGCAATCGCATTGCATTATGGCCAATCTGTGTTTGAAGGTGCAAAAGCATTTCAACATGAAGATGGCGAAATCTACACCTTTCGCATTGATAAAAACGCCGAACGCTTAAACCGTTCAGCGGATATTATCTGTATCCCGGCGATCCCTGAAGCAACGCAAATCGAAGCTATTAATGCGCTCATTGATGTCGACAGACTGTGGTTCCCAATGCAGGAAGACGCCTGTCTTTATATTCGACCTTTTGTGTTTGCCACTGAAGACCGGTTATCGGTAAGCCCAAGCGAAGAATATACTTTCTGTGTGATGTTGAGCCCAAGTGGTCCTTATTACAGTGACGGTTTTGATAAAGCGATTCGTTTGCTGATCAGTGAGCGCTTCCATCGTGCTGTCTCCGGTGGCACGGGCGCTTCTAAAGCCGCGGGTAACTATGCCGCGTCATTAAAAGCGGGTAAAGCTGCGGCGGAATATGGCGCTGCGCAAGTGCTTTATTTAGATGCTAACAACAAGCAAATTGAAGAAGTGGGTGCGATGAACCACTTCCATGTGCTTAAAGATGGCAGCATCATTATTCCTACGTTTACAGATACCATTTTGAAGTCTATTACATCGCAGTCAATTCTCGATTTAAGTGAATTACTGGGGTGTGATGTTCGACAAGAAACGGTCATGCTAGATAAATTTATTGCAGATATTGAGTCTGGCGAAATTATTGAAGCGGGTGGTTTTGGTACTGCAGCGGTAGTATCGCCTGTAGGCTCTTATATATTTGAAGATAACCGCATTGTTACCGTCGGTGATGGTAATGTGGGTGAGCATACTAAGCGTATCTACAATGTGCTGACAGAGATCCAAAAGGGCCATATAGAAGGACCTGAAGGCTGGGTAAAACTGGTTGAACGACGGGCGTAATACTTCTGTCGGTATTCAAAATGAAAAGCTCCCATTGGGAGCTTTTTTTATGACTATTTTTTATCGCTAACTCAATGCATAGCTGTCTTATTCAATATCGCTCAGTGCAGAGCGCTTCTCCATCCCCTTAAAAAGACGGTCTGCAGAGCTTTGAGCTTCTGCTGAAACATCACATCTTATGGCTCTGTCTTATAATCGAAAGCTGGTATTAATGCGTACAGCTTGGCGTGCACTGTTTTGCGCCGTTGGATAAAACTGTTGATTAGACACCTCAGCCATAATCGCTTTATCTAAAAGCGCTCCGGTGGTGTTATTGATGATCTCTAGTTGACGCATCTGTCCCTCATTATCGACCACGAAAGAGATCTGGTAACTAGTTTCTGCAAATTCGACATTACTTGCTGAGGCTTTAGCGAGGCTTTTACGCCAATTAATTAGCTTATCTTTTGTGACCCAATAATGGGCAAAGCTGGTGCTATCAAGATCGAGAACCCTAACGTCTTGTTGCTTCGTGGTGGTGTTGGTGCAGCCTAGCAATGACCCCGACAATAATAGCAAACACGTCAAAGAGGCATTTTTAAAATGGAACCAAGTTATCGGCATTTAATGTACCCCGGTAGAAACAAGTGTTAACAAGCTGTTAATTTCGGTGTTAATATATAGGTCGAACGTACTGCTGTCTAGGTGTTGGGCTCAAGGGTTTGACTGATTTTTAATAAAATGAGATGAGCAATATTGTTTAAGTGATTAATGGACTTTAAGTAGCTGACATTACTTATAAAAAGCGATTGTGAATATTACCCATTATTAAATGAATTATTTATGATGCTAATAGAGGTAAGAGGCAACTTTAGCGAAGGGCGACTTTGGGAGCTGGATTGGATAACCATGGCTAGCGTAGATCAAGCAATAAAAAGGCGCACCGTTAGTGCGCCTTTATTCAAATGTTCAATCGCTTACTCTGCTGGCTTTTTCTCTGCAATTTGTTCCGTTGGCGCGCCATGTTTTATCATTAGCTGGTGGATCTCTTCATCTTTTTCTAGCCAGAGCCGGTTTAACCAGCGCTGAAACTCGACACGATAACTCGCCTCAGAGAAGTAGCGCTTATTATCAACTTCAGGTACAGGAAGGATTTTGATCCGCACCACAATTTTTTTCAAACGACCATGCATCACTTCATGCAAAGCATCTTTCTTAAACACTTCAGGATAAAGTACAGTCACGTTCAGCACGTTAGTAAACTGCTCTCCCATCGCTGATAAAGCGAAAGCAATACCGCCTGCTTTTGGGCGTAATAAATAGCGATAAGGTGAGTCTTGGCGTCTATGTTTTTCTTCGGTAAAGCGACTGCCTTCGACATAGTTGATAATCGAGGTCGGCATAAAACGAAACTTTCTACAGGCTTTACGGGTGCTCTCTAAATCCTTACCTTTTAACTTCGGGTTTTTCTTCAACTTAGCAGGGCTGGTTCGACTCATAAAAGGCATATCAAGTGCCCAACAACCTAAACCAAGAAAGGGCACATACATGAGTTCACGCTTCAAAAAGAACTTAAGCATGGGAATATGGTTACGCAGTACATAAGTTTGCACTGCAATATCAAAACCACTTAAATGGTTACTAATAAGCAGGTACCAGCTTTTCTTATCGAGGTTGTCTAAGCCTTCAACATCCCATTCCATATCGGCCAACAGCATAAGAATACCGCCATTACAGGTAGCCCATCCCCACATAAAACGGTTCATTAGACGCGTGAGTAACACGCGTCCAGCTGTAAAAGGAACCACCAGTTTTATGATCCCGCCCAGTGAGATCAGTGAGGTCCACACAATGGTGTTGATGATCAGTAATGTGGTACTCATAAAATATAAAAATGAGCCGGGTAAAAAATTTAACATCTTGCGCTAAGCCTCTTCTCTGGTTGTTTTCACTTGTGCTAACTCAGTAAGCACTTGATCTTTCTGCTGCCAAATTTGATTCAGCTGGTTTTGGAATTCAATCTTAAACTCACGATCTTTAATATAATCACCACGCAGTGATTCGCCAATTTCGCGCACTTGAATATGCACTTTGACCTCTTTAAGTTGCCCACTAATAAATTCCCAATAAGTAGGCACTTTGTCAGGGTAGCAAATAGAAACATCAACCAACTTATGAATATGGTCGCCCATTGCTGATAGCGCAAACGCCATACCGCCTGCTTTTGGCTTGAGCAAGTGGGTGAAAGGCGAGTTTTGTTTCTGATGTTTAGCGGGGTGAAAGCGTGTGCCCTCAACAAAGTTCATCACACTCACTGGCTTACTTTTAAACTTAGCGCAGGCTTTACGTGTTATCTCAATATCTTTACCGCGTAACTTCGGATTTTTACGTAGCTGTGCAGTGCTATAACGACGCATAAAAGGAAAATCGAGCGCCCACCAAGCGAGTCCTAAAACTGGAACGAAGATTAATTGCTGTTTCAGGAAAAATTTAAGAAAAGGAATTTTGCCATTTAACACCCGTTGTAAAATAAGAATATCGACCCAAGATTGGTGGTTGGCAATCACCATATACCACTCTTTTGGTGATAATTGTGCATCACCTTGAACATCAATGTTGACGGGATGGAAAATGTCTTCAACTACCCCATTGCAACGGATCCATGAGCTGGCACAGAAATCGAGGAAATAAGTACAAGCGGTACGCGTAAAAGTGAGAGGAATTAGCTTGAAAATACTGACCACTAAAATGGGAGTAACCCAAAATGCAGTATTAATGATGTAAAAGAAGAACGCTAAACTTCCCGTAATGCGTGACACAATTGCGCCCATTGAGGACCCCAGGATAAAAAACGGAGACCTATAGTACTCGTTGTAGTGGTTTGTCTCAATCTAGATGTTAATTTTTGCCGAAAAAACCAACAAGTAAGGTGTTTTAGCCTATCTGTTGTCGCTGTATTCTCACTTTGTTGATCTAAGCATGATTCAGTTAAGCATTGCTCAGCTTAGTACTGTTTTAAGCTTGTTAATAATCGGTCTATGGCGCGGTAACCTAATGCTTGCGCAATATGGGCCCGCGATACGTCTTGTTCCTGCTGCAGATCTGCAATCGTGCGGGCGACACGTTGCAGTCGATGGTAACTGCGGACCGATAAACCTAATCGATTGACACTCTCCTCTAGAAACAACAGATCTGCCGCACTAAACCTAGCCTCATTCTTTAATTGTTTACCGCTTAGTTCACTGTTGAGTGTGCCCGAACGTGCTAATTGAACCTCTCTGGCTGCATGCACGCGTTGGGCGATGGTTGCACTGGTTTCTGCGTGAGTATTACTACTGTTTAGTGCGCCTAAAGGGAGTTTAGGGACATCAATGGTTAAGTCAAAACGGTCGAGAAAAGGCCCTGAAAGTTTAGATAAGTAACGGATAATCTGCTCGTTGCTCGCTCTGGCATTATTAACATCGCCACAGGGGCTCGGGTTCATTGCGGCCACCAGCTGAAATCGACATAAAAAATTGAGCTTGGCCGCGGCTCGCGAAATACTCACTTCTCCGGTCTCCATCGGCTCACGCAGGCAATCGAGCACTTTACGAGGAAACTCAGCCACCTCATCTAAAAATAGTACCCCGCGATGGGCGAGGGAGATCTCGCCCGGTTTTGGCATTGCACCACCGCCAACCAATGAAATGGCTGAGCTTGTATGGTGCGGGCTTCTAAAAGGACGTTGAAAGAATTGTTGTCGTTGCATATTTTGTCCTGCAACCGAGTGGATTGAAGCAACTTCAAGCGCCTCTTCATAACTGAGTGGCGGTAAAAGCTGCATCATCCGACTCGCCAACATGGTTTTGCCAGTCCCTGGTGGGCCGAGCATCAGCAAATTGTGGTTGCCCGCCGCCGCTATCTCTAGCGCTTGCTTAGCGTGTTGTTGACCAATCACCTCGCTGAGGCAGTTGTTGCTGGGCTCGCCGGTGTTGGATGTCGGCGTTATCCATTCTAGGCCAAAATCGATGCTGGGTAACTCCGACTGTCCATGCAGGTAAGCGGCTAATGATTGCAGATGAGTAGCAAAAAACACTTTATCAAAACCGACCAATTCGGCATCGGCACGATTATCAATCGGCAGTATTATGCGGTTGTTTGCTTTGCTGGCCGCAACAATCACTGGCAGTATTCCTTGGCAATAGCGCACATGGCCAGAGAGGGCGAGTTCACCGACAAATTCATGTTGTTCAATCGATTTGAGCGGGATCTGTTTTGAGGCGGCGAGAATGCCAATCGCAATGGGCAGATCATAGCGGCCACCCTGTTTAGGCAGATCTGCTGGCGCTAACTTTCTTTGCTCGTGATACTATGTGTAAAAGGAGTGTTTATGATTTATGCGTATTGCAGGGTTTCATCAGGCAAGCAGTTATCGGGTCTATCAATGTCATTGCAAAATGACATTAAGCTGCTTAATGAGTTGGCTGAAAAGTACCAAACTAAGGTATCAGATAAGGTTTATTCTGACGAGGGACTATCTGCGTATAAAGGCGATAATCTTAAAGGCAGCTTAGGACTTTTGCTCAAGGACATACGGTCTAATTCAGTAATGGCGGGCGACATCATCGTTATGCGCCACTTAGATCGCCTGTCACGATTAGGGTTAACCGCAGCGCTAAATATTTACGGCGAGATCATGGCTGCTAGTGTTTCTATTCATACGACAATGGATAACCGCCTTTATCAAAAGGATGATCAAATAAGTCAGATCTTAGCCACGCTATCATTTCACACCGCAAATGAAGAGTCAGTGAAGAAAAGTTATCTTACTAATCGTCATGCGCTTGAAAGAGTTAATCAGTTTAAAGCAGGCGTAAAAGGCGATGACGGAGCTAGTTTTGATGTAGGGGTTGGCGGTGTACCATTTTACATCGAGATGAAAAATAAGTGTGTCTATAAGTCCCAATATTTCCAAACCGCTCAGAATTTATTAGAATTTTACCTTGAAGGTAACGGGCTTACTAAATGTGTAGACTGGTTGGCTGCGAGAGGGCTGGATTACACAAGAACTGGCTTATCGAATTTACTTAAGTCACCTGCATTGTTTGGGCAGTTAGATATCACTCTTCAGGGAGAAAATCATAAGCTAGATGGTTTCTACCCAGCCGTATGTACACCAGAGCGTTTTAACCTACTTCAAGCTCGTCTATCGCAGCGTAAAGCGAGTAATTCTGGTAGACAACAATACACGTTATTAGCTGGAAATCGCTTCTTATATTGCGATTGTGGAGCTTCTATGTCGGCTAGTCATACTGCTGATAGAGGGATCAAATATTACATTTGTATAAACAATAAATGTAGTAAAACAGTTCAACGGTACGCTTTAGATAACCTTGTTCTAAAGCATTTAATTACCCACATTTTTGTTCATGACGACGGTAAACGAGATGAGATTTTGTCTAAATTGACCTATGAACAAGACCAATTAAGCCGAAAGACACAGCTTTTATTTTCATTAGGTGATTTAGCTGATTTTGCAACAGCCGAAGCTTCACTAAAGATTCATAAAGATAAAATCGATGCTCTAAAAATTCAATTAAGTGATATTAGCTCAGGTGATTTAAAGCTTGAAGATTACTCTAAATGGCAGATGTCTATATCTGAAATATTAACTGGTGACAGTGAAATTCAACATCAGTATAGAGACAGAATCTCAGTCGCTGTAAAGAATGTTACTTGTCATAGAGATGGGTTAGTGGAGATTAAAACTGTTGATGGTCAAAGTAGTTATTATTATTTTCCTAAGCAGATGATTAATACAGGTCGACGACTAGGCATGAAGTTATTAGTTGTTTCGCAAAAAGAAAAAGATGAAATCAGCATCGAAATGAACTTGGGAGGAGTGGTTTTCACCGAAGTAGAGGTTCATGAAAAAAAATATGCAGACAAAATTGATTGCTTCAATCCACTCTTAACTTTGTACTCTGAAGAGCATACTAGGTATACCGCACAAGATAGATTTACTAACAAAGTCATTGAGGTAGTAAGGACTGAAGGTGCAATAATTTGGTCAAAAAAAAATCTGATGCCTTTTGTTTCTGAGAAACAATGGCAGAGCTACAAAACAAGAGCTTTTGAAGATATAGCAAGGCAAGTCATGGTTCGAGAGGTTAACCATAAGACTAGCAAGGGTAAGACAAAATTGATTAAGGTATTAAGTTACGAAGGGGGTGATACAACCAATTTTTAATAAAAAAATCAATCCTTAAATGTATCTGATACAGCTATTTCTGGCGAGTATATTGATCGAGTATAAGAACTATAATCTATGTTTATAGCAATTCTAAGAATTTTTAATTTTAAATACTCAGTACACAAAAGCACTGTATTTATATACAATACTGGCAATTATGACTTTGAGTTTATTTTATGAACCATATTGAATTATTTGCTGGCTGTGGTGGCTTATCACTTGGTCTTGAATCCGTTGGATTTGAGCTTTTGTTGGCGAATGAGATCTCTCCAATGGCGGCAGAGACTTTTACTTACAATTTTTTCAATGAGAACTTAAAGGACAAAGCAGAAAAACAAGAGAAGCCTGAAAATGCTCTTTGGGTTAGTAGTCAATATGAAGATCTTAAACTCAGATTGAGAGAAAATCCCTTTGAATACCCTGATTTTGGAACGGGTATTAATGACTTTGAGAGTTATGAACCTAATCAGTTAAAAGGCAAAATGATTGTAGGTGACATTCGGCACGTAAACCAATTGTTGGATTCAAATAGTGAGCTTAAAACTTCTATTTCGTATGCTTTCAATGGTAAAAGTTTGGGAGTTGATTTGGTGTCAGGAGGGCCTCCATGTCAAAGCTTTAGTATGGCTGGCATGCGTAAAAAAGATTGTGATAAAAATAGTCTTCCTTGGGAATTCGCCAAATTTGTAGATCATGTAAAGCCAAAAATTGCGATGCTTGAGAATGTTACAGGGATTCTTCGCCCTTTTGCTGACGAAGATGGCACTAAGTATCATGCTTGGTTTGAAGTTGCAAAGGTATTTGCAAGTTTAAACTATGTACCTCTTTGCTTACACATTAATGCTAAGTATGCAGGTGTTGCTCAGAACAGACCTCGTTTTATTATGGTTTCAATCAGAAGGGATTATCTCAATGATATTCTCCCTACGTTTACAACCAAGGAGCAAGATCTCTTTACATCGGGTCTTAACCTAAGCGATGCTATCCAAAACGGGCAAGATCCTGAATTTGGGATGTTGCAGTGCTTTGATGTAGAGAAGCAAGAGAGCGCTTATCATGATACTTTCCTACAAAGCCTTATTCAGTTTAAGGGGCATGAATTTAGCGTAAAACAAGCTATTGATGATCTGTGTACGAATAACTCTAAATCATACTATGTAAACTTGTTAAACGATTTGTTAGGCAAGAATACAGATACCATTGAAAACTATACTCCTAAAATGAACTCTGAAACTGTACAGCGTCGTTTTAGGATTTATCAAGTATTGACCAAAGTATCTAAGTCAACCGAGAAAGAAGTAAAGGAAGTCTTAAAGGGAAAAGAGCTTGAACTCACAGATCTAGCATCTCAGGAAATGTTGGAGCATAAGTTTCTATTTGAAAATGAGCATGAAGTTAGGTTTGCAATTAATGGTGAGCAAATACTTCAATTACTTTTAGCTCACAAGACGAAGAAACAAACTCAAAAAGCATTGAATCCTAGTTCTCCAGCCCCTGCAGCCTTAAGCATTCCGGATGATGCTTGTCATTATGGCCCATTGCGAACTCTTACAGTGCGTGAAATGGCTAGAGTACAGTCGTTTCCTGACTCATTTGTATTTCGTTCAAAACTATCAACGGGTGGTCTAAGCCGACGCTTTGAAGTTCCTCAGTATACCCAAGTAGGAAACGCTGTCCCGCCTCTCTTAGGCAGAACACTGGGCTACATAATAAAAGATTTACTAAACAGAAAATAAAAAAGGTCCGTTTGGGCCTTTATTTTACAATCTAGAAACTTGTTCTATAAACTCATCAAATGTGATGCTCTTTTCATCTAACCATTTTAAACGATTTTCACCAAAGGCAATTTTTTTTACATCAGGCTTTGCTTTTTCTTGTTCGTTTACTAATCGCTGAATCGATGACTCTATTGCACGATTTTTTTCTTTCTCAGTAACTACATAAAGAATGTCTTCTTTAATGTATTTTGCAACGATCTCATCACCAATATCATCAGTATTCTTTGTTGATGCACTACACCCGTTAAATGACACAAAGTAGTTACGTTGTCCGGGTACTAGCTCGCTAGTGGTAAGCCGTGTTCGATCATTGGAGCTAATTTGTACAGCTATGTAAGCCTTTACTTCTTCGGGTTTAGTTGCATTTGGAATAACAATATCAGTATCGGAGCCTTCAGAAGTGAACTGTGTTCCATAATGGATATCTTTTTTCATACCGCGAGACTGTAACAATGCTTCTACAACCATTTCTCCGCCACTACCAGCAATAGATTTACGAGCTTGGCTTAGACTACCTTCAGCATATACACCTAGGATCAAAATGATACGATGTTTTTGAGCTTCTTGACCATTTCTTAGAATATCGCAAACTTTATTATATAGAGCTAGAGCCGTTCCTTTCAACGAGAATTCTGCATCATCCTGCCATACAGAAAAGTTATCAACGACACCATAGAGCCTTGCATTTAAATGTTGCAAAGCCAATTCATAAACATCTTGTAATGCATCTTCAACATACTCGCTAGCAATTTGGTCTGCTCTTTCTTTCACATAACTTTGCAATAACAAGTCACGCTCTTTATTGAAAGAACCCCCAATTCCAGTCTCTTGTTTTTTTCGCCAAGCCATGTAGCCATTACCATAGAAGATTTTTTTAAAATCTGCTCTTAGCGCAATATCTTCTTTGGAGCTAATTCTGTTGCCGTTACTGATTTGCTTTAATAAGTCACAAGTATTCATAGATAGCCTCATATTAATATTTTAATTGAGGCTACCTCTTTTTAGGTGTTTGGTCTATGAATTCAAAGTTAAATGCATGTTTTATATTATATTCTCATCCACAAATTTCCAAAGATAGATAGCTAAGTAAGAACGGAATGGTCGAGAATGGTCTAAGTTTACTTGGACTCCTATTTCTTCCAGTTTTACTAATGCCCGTTTTATTGTCCCATCTTTATCAGGAAAAATATCAGAATGACCAAAGTGGAACAAAGCCAGAATCGAAATAGACCAATCAGAAACACCCCATATATCTTTTGACTCTTTACGAAGATGGTCAAACTCTAATTTTTCCCAGTTATCAAATCGATTTGGATTTTCGAAGTACATTTGTGCAAAGTTTAAAATGGCTTTTGATTTGTTTCTTGAAATGCCATGCTGGGTTAAGTCTGGCTCACTGCATTGCAGTAATAATTTGGGGTCTTCGAATAGGTGCTCTACTTTGGAAAAAATAGTGTTTGCTACATGCCTAGACAACATTTGACCAACGATTATTTTTGATAAGGCTTCTACCAAATGAGTATCTTTAGCTGTTAGTTCGACAATCGGGGTGGCTTGTTCAATGTACTCTTTCAAGTCTGGATACTGCTGTTTTAAGTAGCTAGTAATGTCTTCCATTTTAAATTAGTCCAATAAGTATTAATTAAATTAAGTTTAAGTAAATAGTCTGTAAAATAGAGACTACTTATAAAAGCACACCGAAGCGTTCACAAATAATTTGAGACACACAATGAATAACATAAAGCAATTGCTTGCAATAGCAGAGAAAAAAATCGAAATAGATCAAAATGGAACTTGGTCAAAAGGTAGCATCACATACTACAAAGCAATGTTTGATGAGTTAGAAGAAGTCAAAGAAGAAATGGATAGCAATCGTAAATGCTACCTAGAAGACGAGTTGGGTGACATTCTATGGGTTTACATGTGTCTGCTCAAAAACTTAGAAGCAGAAGGCACTATTTTAACTGAACGTGTTTTTGAACGTGCATTGAAAAAATATAAAGAACGCTTAGATGGAATAAATGATGGTGTGGGTTGGACAGAAATTAAAAAACGCCAAAAAGAAACTTTGACACTAGAGTACTTAACAGAGATGGAAAACTGATTTTATTCTAATAAGATAGCTAAAAATAGCTATTCTATTTTTTCAAGGTTCTATGAATTGTTGCCCTGCTTGTATCAAATTCCCTTGCTAACGCCGAAATTGAATAGCCTGCAGCAAACTTAACTTTTATTTCATTCCGCTGAGCTTCATTAATAGTCGACTTTCGTCCACCTTTTTTCCCTGTATGCTCTCTACCGCTTTGTAAGCGATCAACTATGATTGAGTGTTCTAACTCAGCAAAGACTCCGAGTAGTTGTGTCATTGCTCGCTGCATTGCGTTATCACTTGTTGTATCAACTTGTCCGTCAATTGTTCTTACTTGCACGCCTTTTTGTTGTAGTTGCTGAATAGTTGATAAAATCATGCTTAAACTACGACCTATGCGATCAAGTTTTGTTAGTATAACTACATCGTCTTTACGTACATAATTTAATAATTCAGCTAGTTTTTTGTTGTTTTTTTCAGATTTTCCACTTTGCTTACCGTAAAATATTTTCTGGCAACCAGACGCTGTTAGTGCTGCTAGTTGAGCTTCGAGATTCTGATCTTTTGTTGATACTCGTGCATAACCAATTAAAGCCATATTCTCCACCTGTACGTTACTTTGTAGTTCCGTACATCATAGGCTCCGCTGTACGAATGCCTCAACCTGAACCTTTTGTACATGTACGTATCACCAACCAAACAACCGTACGCTAGATATAAAAAAGAGAGCAATTAGCTCTCTTCTATCTGACGTGTCAGTTCACGTACTTTTTGTTGCCGTATAGATTGACGCCAAAGTTCTTCATCATTTGCTTTAGCTCGTTTTGCTTCAGCTTCTTGTACTGATTTCCTAATACTTTCTAGCTTAGCCAGATCACGTGTACTTTCTCTCTTTGACTCTTCTCGACCACCAACCATTCGTAATAAATCAGTTGATGTTCCAGTCCAACAATCATTTTCTTCAGATTCATCAATTACAGTATTAACAGTTTTTAGCATTGTTGCGACTCTCCCATTAGATCTTCAATTTCAGACCGATTCAAATGTTTTAAATATGATGAGCTAATCATATTTTCTTCATCAATTCGTTGCTTATCCAATCGTTCTTGAAGTTTTAACTGATGATGAATCAGCAACATAATCACCTGCCGCTGAGTTACACTGCCATAAATGCCACTTAGAGCATTTAGCGTTAACTCCTCGGCATCAAGCGATTCAATTACTACTGATTTAGCTTTCCCCCTTTTACTTTTTTGACCAGCTACAGATGCAGATTCTGTATTAAATTTAGCCATAAATTCCCCGTTATTTTTTCGTTATTTTTTTAAGAAAGACATGGCAGTATTCAAATTCAGACTGAACCATGCCTTTTTTATGCTTATTTGACCGCTCGCAATGCTTCTGCTTTAGCAAGAACAGAAACGATTAAATCAATGTCACCAGTCAGTTTAGCTTCACGTAAATCTCTAACTAAACCCATGTTTGACTCAATTGATCCCTCGTCCCGAAACAACACTACTAATAGCTTCCCAGAATAGATTGAATTAACAATATTCATCATTTCGTCAATAATTCCGTCTTCGAATTCGTCAGCCAATTGCTTGAGAGTGTCTACAGCATTGAATGCCGCGATCTGAGCGACTTTGTCAGCATCAAACCCCGTTTGTAAGTCTGCAATTTCAAACGCCAGTTGATTAGTTCTTTTAGAGTTATATTCACGAGCCTTTGCTACCATGATAGAACTCTCAAAAGTAAGGCGATCACCTTCCTGCTCCCTTTCTAGATACCAACGTTTAAGCTCTTGCTTAGCTTCTGCTACTGCTTTAGTTAAAAATTCACTATCAGCAATATCGTTGTCTATTTCCGTTGAATGTTCTGCAAAAGTATTCATTTATCGCTCCCCATAAAGTCTTTAATCGTATATTTTTTATCTTTAATCGATGCGCCCTTAGCTGAGCGATTTATCAAGACTGAGTTAATCAATCCATTTTTGTGTTCATAGTTCATTTGCTTGAAAGTCATACCTCGTAGAAGCCAATCTATATCAGCTTTGATATCAGAATCACCGTCAACTACTAGCCGTTCTTTAATAGCGTTGAGCTTATGTAATGCTTCTATATCATTATCAAGATATTGCGTAAATCTAGCGCGAATTTCAGCCATTTCAGCAACTGTTAATTCATCTGCTGTATGACCTTTTTTCTCAATATCGGCTAGTTTTTTAACAATCCGAGTTGCCATTACACTCTGGTCTGCTAGACCCGATAGTGCTGTGTATAATTCTTTAAACATAATTCATCACTCTTACTTGTTTACATCCAGTCAGCGCCAGTTTGTATAGCGCCCCCGAGCACTGTTCTCTATCTCTAACATTTAGCTTTAGTGACCCTATAAACTCTTTGAATTCATTTATTGTCATACTTTCATTTATCGGGTCTAGCGAGCTGAATAACGCTGTTTTGTCATCATTAGGAGCAAACGCATAAACAACTAGTCTCTCGTCAGCAGAAGCTTTAAGACGTGCTTTTAGCTGCTGATTTATGCTCTCTTGTAGAGCTATATCGTATGCTGATACCAAATTAAATACTTCTTTAGAATCAACCCACTTATCAAGCTGCTTTGCATAGTTAACTGCATGTGTATATGCGCTTTCATTCTGTGTGAGTATTGCTTCAAGTACATCGACCAACAAGAAACCATCACTTACATTTCTATGAACGTGCCCAAAATTTATACTGTTGATAATCATGCAAAAAACCTCTTTAAGTTGTTCTCTAATGTCGCTTTATCAACTAATTTATATTTACAGCGTCGCTGCTCTTCGTTGACGATGAATTTAAGCCTATTAATCATGTCCCGCTTTTGTTGTTCAATATCATTTGATAGCTCTTCACGCATAACTACATTCTCGTTGCTGTAAAGTTCTAGCCAAGTGCTATCAGCAGCCCTATTAAGATGAAAAGTCATACCAATCCCCATACCGTCTTTATTGTGTCTAGATATGCCAGTTGAAGCTCTTTCCCGTACCCACCGCTTAAGATTTCTTCTAAGCGAACTATGTCACTCATATGCTCTTGTCGTTGTTTATCTACTCTAGATAGTCGCTTTGAGCGTTTCCCACCCACTGCACCAAATTGAGCTGCGTTCTCTTTCGTAAATGCCAATTCCATAACCTTTTCTGTCTTCGTGTTCATGTATTTAGATGCTTAATTATGCTTGTTTTATAAGTCAAAAATAGTCGTCAAAAAAGGCAATCTCATTTGAGACTGATTAAAATATTAGAATGAAATTTGAAACCCTAGTGTAGATTAAACAGAGCTGAACTAAGTGCGCACCGAACAAAGTAAACCAATCGAAGACTAGCCAAGAAAACGTTCAAGTCGAACAAGACATTCACCGTTCATGCGAAGCATTACATTAGGAGCGAAGCGACGTGAGCGCAGCGAACTAATCGAAGACTGATTAATAATATTCTAGTGAAAGTTAACTGTTGAAACGAGGCTGCTTATTGAAACAAACAGTCGATGCATTAGCTTGCAGAAAATACCGGATTGTTTCTTTCATTCTTTCATTCTTTCATTCTTTCATTCTTTCATTCTTTCATTCTTTCATTCTTTCATTCTTTCATTCTTTACTTCTTTACTTCTTTACTAACTGAAGCTGTTTATTAAGATGGTTTTGAACAGATTGAGATTTTGTTGATAAGTTCGAATACTCAAATTTATCGTTATAAATAGAAATGTAGAAATAAAAAAGTAGAGAGGTAACATGAGAATTAGAAAGCCAAGAAGAACTGAAGTAGAAAAACGTCTTATTTATAAAATTTACCTAAACGGTGACACTTCTGTGTTTGAAATGAGCAAGCGCTTCATGATCTCAACAGCAACAATTTATAAAATAGTTAGAGAAAAAGAAAATGAATAAATCGAGCAGTACAGCTAGACAAGTTCGAATAAAACTTCGCCATGACCTACTCGAAATACACGATGAACTAATTGGCGATTCCATAAGCAGCACACTTAATAATCTTTTACAGTCTCATTTAGCAGGCATCAAGGAAAAAAATGAAAACTACAAAGCTTTCCATTCGAAATAATGAATACACGCTTCCAGATACATGTGAAATGTCCATCACTGATTTCAACGATATTTCACATGATATTACCGAAAATATATCTAAAAGACTGGTCGACAAATATGGTAACTATTCTTGCAAATTTGGTTTAACGCATAATGAAGTTTCACGTAATTTTTTTAGTAAAAGCAGAGGCGTTGAATATAAATTAACAGGCGGTCTGGATATGTCTCTAGAAATGATTTGCAACTTCACAAAGCGTGCGTCAGGTATCACTCGACTAAAAGATGCCTGTCGTAATTCGAATACTAAAACGCCGTGGTTACCTAGTATCGAACAACGTTTCAGAGAAGTGTTGCTCGATATCAAATCAGAAAGCAGTTCACGCAATATGCCGATTTACTACACTGGTGCTATAAAGCATCTAATGTCGAAAACATACCTGCCAAATGCAGTGGCAATGATAATTGAGCTGGAAGAATGCTGTGTGATGTACGTAATCATTGGCACAGTCGAATTCGAATTCGAATTTAACGTTGAACAGAATTTAAAAAGCAATTTATCTAAAGCACACCATACGGTCACATCGCTTTCACTATCAAATGTAGATGACGATTTATTTGATGATTACTTACCTGAAGTTGAGGAAGTTTGTTTACTGGGCGAAACAATCAATCGTATTAGTGTTCAAAGCTCTTGTGAGGTTCACTACGAAGTGGAACAAGACGAAACAAACACTTCACTAGACAAATCATTAGAAGATGTTATAGCGTCGTTAGACGATGAACACGAGAAGATGACAATAGCAGAGTTATCTAAACAACAAAGGATTAAGAACCAACGAAATTCATATGCGGGGCACATGTAATGGAAAATTTTGTACATGATATAATAGTGAACAAGCTAGCTAAATAACAGCCCATTTCTGGGCTGTTATTCACCATTTTATGTCTTTTTTGCTCATCTTTGACATTTTTTTTCGACGATTTCGAAGTTGCAATTTTATGTCTTTAGTATTGAATGTTTCGTCATTTGAATCGATACTGACATAAACAAGACTTTCTTCATGCGCTTTTTGTAAGCTTTCATTAGCAAGCGTTGAATCGTCATAAAACGAATACCAATAAACATAATTTTCAATCAAATTATTTTCATCAACTTGCCCGTATGAATACACATTTGAACCATAATCTAGACCTGCTCCATCAGCATTTTTATACCAATTAGTGAGCTCAGCACCACTAGCTTTAGCTGCTAGCTTTTTTACATGTGCTTTCTTTAATTGATTTAGATTGCGTACTAATATCTTGACAAGCTTCAATTCATTTTGATAACAACCATTTCAGATAATACTGTTAACCTTACTTTTCATAGCTTCGATATCTTTGACACCTTTTTGACGTGTTTCGGTAGCATTATCCGGCATGTTTTCATTTTTCACATCTGTCCAATATTCAAATCCTGTTGCATTTTCTTTGTAATACCTGACAGTATATTTATTGATAGAACCATCTAAAACGAGATTTTTCCATGGTGCTTTATTAAGAACTTTTGCTGACGAACCACGAGTTTGATGAACTGTGCCGTTTAGTTCTTCCATGTAAAACAAAGGGTGTTTTTTTCTTGTCTTCGCTTTAGTCGGCTGAACTGAATCGGCTACCTCTACTAAGGTAAACTCTAAAGCTTTAGCTAGTTGTTGCGGTGTGATTTTCAATTCGATGTATTCTTTTTTGAAACTTTCGATACATTCATTTTGTTCGACTTCTATTGATTTTTTGATTTGATTCTCTATCAATGCTGCTTCATTCTTTAGCTCTTTTAATTTAGCTTTAAGATGGTCAAGCTGTGTATTACTCATCGTTTTTCACCTTACTATTTTTGTTGATTACTTGGTTTTTGGTGTTAAGGCTACATATTATCCAAAATAAGCAAAATAGTATAATCCAATTCGTATTCACTAGATGTCAGAGCAGAATTTTATGGAATGATTGCGTTCATTAGTAAGCGGAAATTTAACTGATAGCTATAGTAATGCAACCAGAGTAAATACTCTGATTGCTAATATATATGTAATATTAATTAGTCACAGAATCAACTAGATTACGCATCGCTGCACATTGATTCGAAAAAGTTAGATAATCATGCAACCATAGATACCTTGATAGATTAAGTCCTTTTTGATGTGCTTGTTTGTAAGCTTTTTGATTCCAGTAATGCTTACCATCTACCTTTGATCTAATATCATTCCGTGCATAGCTTTCTGACTCTTTAACTGCTTGTTTTGCTCGTTTGTCAGATGATAAGAAAAACGTTCCCTTTTCCATGCATACTTGAATAGTAGCGATTCCTTGAGCAGTGTTGTTTAGTTCACGAATATGCCAGCTAGCTTTCTGTTTTTCATCGGATTTAATTATTGCTTGTTGTCTTTTTCTTTCTTTATTTTGCAAGGTTAAGTCTTTATGAAAGCTAATTAACTCCCGAAACTTCGGTAGTACTTCAGAAGAATATCCTTCGCTAATTTTTACACTATTTTTAAAAACCCCTTGATACTCAACTGTTGCTCGGCACTTCGATATATCCATTTGATTACTTTCTACATAACCATAAACATTGTTTTGACGACGAACTCCGCCGCCACTACTCTCCACTTTTGAGATGTATAAAGTTCCTCGCTTACCTTCAATCGATTCACCAAATAAACCACAATAAACAATATCAGATAGAGGCAAGTCAAATTGTAACGGGTCATTAATTATAAAGTTAAACCCCATTCTCTCATCATATTTTGGCGTTAAATTCACTGTTTTTGTACGAGTAACCTGATTTAATAGAAGATCATCCCCCCCCCTTTGTTGCTGAGCTGATAATTGACAGCCTGATAGCAATAGCGTTGATACTATAATCGTCGATGATCCAATACTTTGTAAAAATCTCATTGCCATTCCTTATTGTAACAATGCTCCGTCAGTGGAGCATTTATGGGTATGTTAAATGAGATCATTTTGCTCTACAACCAGAGCAAAGTAATAATGACTAAAAATGTGATCGGCTCAAAAATACGCCAAATAAGAAAGCGCAAAAACATTACTCAAGAAATGATGATTGCTCGCTTGCAAAGTAACGGTTTTGATATGAGTAGATCGACTTACTCAAAAGTCGAGCTGGAGATTAGACAAGTGCGTGATATTGAAATAATACAGTTTGCAAAGGCATTAGACATTGACGTGAGTGAGCTTTTTAAGTGATGAAAGCTAGCCATAACAATGTCCTACCAAATAGAATTGGCGTGGTAAATGTTTGAATTATACTTTCTATAACCGACACCAGCTATGCTCTTTACCGTATTCAACAGCTAATCCTGCTTTTCGTAGCTCTGAACCTAAGTTAACCCCATCGATATAGACATCAGCGACTAATCTAAAATACTTCCCTCGCTTAATATCTCGTAGCTCTATGACGCTAGCACTTGAGAGTGCCTTTAAAGTAAATTCACGCCCCTTTAGTGCCATTACCTTTTCATCACTACAACCAGCCCGAATTTCAGCAGTATCGATGTTTGCCACTCTAATAGAAATATTGGTGCCAACGACTGCTTGATAACCTTTAATGTCCGCTTTAAACGTATCACCGTCATAAACACTAATTACTCTGCTCACTTCAGCATTACCGTAATCCGCGAATGCTCTAATTGATGAACACAGACTTATAATTATCAATAATGGATATATGATTGAATTAATATTGATTTTCATAATTCACTACCTTATGCGTCTTAGTATTACTAGTAAGTGAATGTTGTGGGGGCTAAATTGACGGTAATGCGCCGCATTGGGAACTCGAATCCCGCATTTATCAGCGCGCTGCGCACGCGTTCTTTTGCTTCTTTGACGGAGGCTTCGGGGAGTCCAACTAATGAAAAGGCGGGTAAGCCATTACTTAAATGGACTTCTACGGTGACCAGAGGGGCGTCGACGCCGCAGCTTGCGCGGGTTGCAACACAGGCGAGTGCCATAAACAAATCCTTTTGTTTTAGTGGTGGATAGTCCTAAATTCCAATGTGGGCTGGGGTAAGTTTAGCTAAGGTTATGAATTTTTGGGTTTTGAATTTATTTTAGATTTGAGTTTCATTTTGGGTTTACAGATAAAGGCATCAAGCTGCGCTTGACCTTAAACGTTAGACTGCGTCTAACAACTAATAGAGTACCAAGCTGCGCTTGACCAAGGTCGTGGCGCTTCGCCCACACCAGAGCCAAGGGGTAAAGCGCTTGTACCCCTTGGCAATCCCTCAGCGCCCCGGCGAAATTTCTGAAAAGCGAAATTTCCAACGGGGAAGATTGGTGTCTGTGAGTTGAGTGCTTAGGTTTATGAGTAGTGTTTTATGTTGGAGTTGTGAAAGATAATTAGCTGGGTCAGAGTAAACTATTACTAAATAGACACTCTGGTGCTAGAAGATCCCGCTTTTCAAACCCTAGTGTAGATGCGGCCGTGACCGTCCATGACATGGACGTCATGGCCGAGCTTCCATGGATGGACTTGTAGCGTGTCACGGCTGTGTCTGCACATGCGCTGGCCGCAGGCCATTGGAACCACAGATACATCAAGTTGCTGTGTAACTACAAAATTTAGTTCAGAGTAAAACAACTCAATCTTTGCTTTTCGGTGATACCTCCAAAGCTAAACAATTGCGCTTTTATAACCCAGTGTAGATATGGCTGAGGCCTTTGATGGCATGGATGCCATCGTAGAGCTTCCAAGGCCAATTATGTTCCAGACAGAATTTGGCATTTCCTCCATCCATGGAGGTCAGATGGACTTGCAGCGAGCCTCCGGCATGTCTGCACATGCGCTGGCCACAGGCCATTGGAACCACAAATGTCAGTGTTTGCTTCAATACTTATTTGATAATCCCGCCTAGGGTGCAACTCAACTAGACAGCGTGTCACGGCATGTCTGCACATGCGATCACGACATTGGCACCACAGATATTCGAGCATCATGGTGCGCTTGGCGAGTGTAGGTCGATAACGGGTGTTTAATCAGGCAGAGTGAAGCAGAGTTTGTTGTGCCACATCCATTTACTGGCGGAAGGTACCGGTCATGATGAGTTGCCTTTATTATCAATTACGGCACTATAAGGTGTGATTAAGGAGAATCAATCCATGGAAGAAAATTCACTTTCTCAATGTGATGCGCAGCAACGTGTTGATCAAATTCATGCATTCCAACAAGAGATGCATGAGTTGGAAAATGATAACGTTATTGAAATTTCAGCTGAACAGAAAAATAGGCTCAGTGGCTACCACCAGCAATTATTGCAACGCCTATCAGATACCTATGATGTTGACACTAGTCGCCAATCTAAACAGCTATCTTTAGGAATGAGAATTGCCTCCATGCTCGGTGCGCTGGCAATGGCCACCAGCATCTTCTTTCTGTTCTATCAGTTCTGGGGCTACCTAAATACTGCGGTTCAAGTCAGCATTTTAGTGATAGCTCCCATCCTACTGTTCATAGTGTCATTGAAACTGGCTCAAGCAGAGAAAAGTGCTTATTACTCAAAAATTGCCGCCTTGGTAAGCCTTGCGTGCTTTGTGCTTAACCTTTCTATGTTGGGGCAGATATTTAATATTACGCCGTCACCTAATGCCTTTGCTGTGTGGGCTGCTTTTAGCTTTTTGCTGGCTTATGCGTGTAATGCGCGCTTGTTGCTGTTCTTTGGCATCGTCAGCCTCAGTGGTTTTATTGCGATGAAAGTGGGCAGTTGGTCCGGTATGTATTGGATAAACTTTGGTGAAAGGCCAGAGAACTTTCTACTGCCTAGTTTACTTATCTTCCTCTTACCCCATTTTAGCGATCATCGACGTTTCAGTGGCTTCGCTTCGATTTATAACGTGATGGCAATGATCATGCTGTTTCTACCGATCCTAATCTTGTCTAATTGGGGCGAAATAAGCTATTTAAGCTGGTCACCGGAGATGGTAGAAGGCTGCTATCAACTGACAGGGTTTGCGCTCTCGGTGGCTGCTATTTGGTTTGGGGTTAAGCGCCAATGGGGCGAGGTGACCAATACCGGTAATGTGTTCTTTATTTTATTCCTCTACACCAAGTTCTTTGACTGGTGGTGGGATTGGATGCCGAAATATATATTCTTTTTCATTCTGGGCTTGTCAGCCCTGCTGGCACTGATGGTGTTTAAGCGAGTTCGTTTAAGTGACTTAAGCAAAGGAGCCACGTAATGAAAAAGTTCTTATTGATTGGTTTAGTGATACTTATTGGCAGTAATGCCATAGCGCTAAGTGGTGTGGCATATAACCGTATCGGCGCGGTGACATCAGAGTTAACACTGACTGAAAGAGAGCTAGGTTTACCTTATAACAGCGGCATGAATAAAGAGAATTCAGGCATTTTATTTGGTATGAATTGGCGCACTGCAACAAGGGTTGAAAACGCTTACAACGGCTATAACTCACACGAGGCCGAGGTGACTCAAGCACAGTTGTTAGCTCTTGGTTTTGAGGTGCCTGACAACGAGTACTACGGCGCGCAGTCTCGTCAATTGTATTGGGCATTAGAGTTTGATGGAGCGTTACACACTGCTGAAATTACCAAAGCAGAGTTACGTTATCAGGCTGCACTCGAAACCTATACCCAGCAGCCTAATGAGAACAATCTTCGCTTAAAGGATGACTCTCTTGTTAGCTTGAAAAAGGAGAAGCTAACCAATAGTCGGCTATTTTTTGTTAAAGCAGCCTTGGACTATGAGTCTTTAGCCGCTGAGTTTTCTGGCCAAGATAATATGCTGTTTGTTAAGGGGCTAGCTAAGCCTTATTACAACGTTAATAACAACAGTTACCGCTTATTACTAAGAGAGTTATTGGTCAGTAACATTATGGTGCCACTGGAGTATTCCGAGGATCTGTCGGGCTTAAGCAGATTGGGTTACCAAGATATTACTGCGCCGCGTTATACGGTGGATATTAAATGGGGCAGTCGTTTGGAACCATGGATAACTAACGTGACGAACAAACAATTGGGGTCAGAGTAGACTTTACTAAATAGACACTCTGGTGCTAGAAGATCCCGCTTTTCAAATCGAGTGTAGATACGGCAGTGTCTGCACATGCGATCAAAACATTGGCACCACAAATATATTGAGTTGCGAAATAATGACGAAAATTAGCTTTATTTCAGACAAAAAAATCCCCCGAACAGAGGTCCGAGGGTAAAGGTACTTGGAGGATGGAAAAGGTTAAGCAATCATTAGCTTGGTTAGCCTCAAAGGCTTATGTACTTGGGCTGTACTGCCACGCTAATGCATACTTGATTGTCTATACGGTAGGAATTGAAGATGGGATCGTTTTTTTAAATAAAATTTTTGGGCAGAGTAGAATTAATAAATCTTGGCCTTTCAGCGATGACTCCAACGCCAAACTATTTCACTGTTCTAACCCTGTATTAATGTAGCTATGGCCAATTCCGGTCATAGCTATTGGCAGCCAAGGTTGATCTATCTTTAGCTTTCTAGCTCAGGCGTAAGGCTACGCTTTCTATAAGACTCTTCGATTGCAATCAATACTGCGAGTAAACAAGCAGTCACGATTAAAACGAAACAGTAAGGAAGAAACTGCATATATACCGCTCCCATAGCAATAGTATTCATAAAAGACATGGTAAATATCAGTACTGCCAATATCAGTGCCGTTCCGAATGCTCCTAAGATGAGAAACAGGCGTGAAATGGTTAACACTAATCCGAGGTTTTTAGTTTCTAGTTTTTTAAAAGGTTTCATTGGCTATCTTCCATTGAATACTGCTTCAGCATAAAATAACGTTCTGGGCTGCCGGAAAATCCGGGGACGGTTCCGACAATATCAAAACCAAGTTTTTTATAAAATACAGGGGCTTGAAAAGATAAGGTGTCTAATTGCGCCGTTAAACATCCGCGTTTTTTAGCTTCTATCTCTGCTTGATCCATTAACTGACGCCCAAGCCCTGTGCCTCTTGCTTGTTTACTTACCCAAACCACTTCGATGAGAAAGTTTCGATAAATGCTTCGTCCGGAAACGCCGCCGATGATGTTGTCATCTTCATCTCGGGCGATGACTGAAAGAGGGACCGTTTCTTCTGGCCCCATATGCTCGTATTTGTGCTGTTTAAGCCCCTCGATAAGCGTATCAAAAACCGCCTTATCTTCTTTATTTATGACTTCAATTTTCATTTTTGACCTATAAGTCCGTTTGTTAGTCATTCCAATCACATGCTGGAACATGTAGTTGAGAGTGCTGTTAAAAGTGCCATGGTGAGCGCTATATACCCGCTCTGGAGATCGTAACACTTAGCGGCGTGATCCATCTGGCTAGATTGCGCCGATTAACTTATCACTCTTAAGTCACTGTTGTAAAATGACTAATAGCAGTGAGACTCTTCCCTATCTGTATATACGCAGGCCATTGGAGCCATAGATGCATTAAATAAATCGACAACATTAAAGGACGCTGGCGCCGTGGATAACTAACGTGACTCGCGACTAGAGAGCGGATGGCGTATTCATAATCGTGCTTATATTTGTTTTGATGTTCGAAAACAGCACCGCTGATGCCTGAAAAAAACTATCATAGGCCAAGTCAGTTTTGGTATGTGAGAAGGTAACGGGTGAAACAGCTAGATTTCAATTTATTGCGAGTGTTAGAGGTGTTGCTCGAAGAGCAAAGTGTTACCGCTGCTGCGTCGAGGCTGCACCTGAGTCAATCTGCGGTCAGTAAACAGTTGAGCAAGTTACGCGAAACTTTCGATGATCAATTGTTTGATCGCACTGCTTATGGCCTAAAAGCAACACCACGAGCATTAGAGTTAGCCCCAGAGCTGCGCGAAGTGTTGCAAAGGCTAGATCAATTTACTCGTCCAAATACCTTTGAACCCGCCGAGAGCCGACGCCGTTTTCGAATCAACTTGGTTGAAACTGCCTATTCGCTCACATTTCCCTACTTTATGCCTCAGTTACTTGAACAAGCGCCACAAGTGAGTCTCAATTGTCAAACATGGTCACTGGATAGCTTAGATAAGCTATTACGCTGCGAAATTGACATGGGCATTATTTGCCGCGAGTGGGATAACCGTTCTTTGTTACATATGAATCACTTACCCGAAGAGTTAGGCTATGCAGAATTGATCCGGGACTATCCTGTATGTTTGGTGAGAAATGAGCATCCGCTATTAAATGAGCCTTGGAATATAGAGACTTTTCTAAAGTATCGTCATTTACAGGTTACGTTTGGCGGGCTTGAGCACTGGCTGTTGGATGATGTATTGCGTTTAAAGTATTTGCATCGAGATATAGCGGTTAACATGACTGACTTTAATAGTGCAATGGGCCTGTGTGAGAGCAGTGATTTGATTTTATGTGCGCCTAAAAAATATGCGACTAAAATGGCAGCAGACTTTGACTTAACGATGCTTGACGTGCCGACTGAACTTGAACCCGGCGCCTATGTTTTAGTGTGGCATAAGCACTTTAATCTTGATCCCAGCCACCGTTGGCTGCGTAATTTGATTATTAATGGCGTAAAAGAGAAAGATTAAGAGGGGGCTTATTTCTAGGGGCTGTTGAACTTTCGAGCTTAGTTTTTGTTCGAATTCAATGGTTTTAGTACAAGGCTTGAGCGATGATGCTTAGCTGGCTAAGCGAAAAGCTCGTAACGCATTAATAAAATTATTGAAACGAACCCTAAGGGCCGCGCTTCTTGGCTATTTTTACGGTGTTGTAGGCTATTTGTAGAGAATAACTAAACGACATAGCCTCCGCCTTGTCAAAATAGCCAATAAACTGCGGCAAAAACAACCGTGAAAGATCAAAAGCCCCTAGTCTTTTTGATTGTTTGTGATCAATCATTAACTTTGTGTCGTTCGGCATTATCTTGAAAAACTTGAATGTGATCTGCACGCTTTTTGGCTTCATACATGGCGATATCAGCAAATTTAAGAATGACTTTTCTGTTTTCTCCGTGGATTGGGTATTGGGCGATGCCAATACTAATCCCTACGACAAGTTGAAATGGGTCACAAACGATCTCACTTAGGAAGCTTTGTTGAATCGCTTGGGCAACTTTAACGGCATCATCAGCGTTGCTATTGGGGAGTATGACCGTAAATTCATCGCCTCCAATGCGAGCGACTAAATTTCCAGAGGGGACAGCATCAAAAATACGTTTTGCTATTTCTTGCAGTACATAATCGCCAAATGCATGGCCGTATGTGTCATTGATGACTTTAAAATTATTGACATCCATCATCATGCAGCAGGTTGGTATATTGGTATCAATCGTGAGCCGTTCAAGTGTTTCATAAAACTGGATACGGTTCGGTAAGCCTGTTAGCGCATCATGGTGTGCTTGATGGTGTTTCTCTTTTAGGGTAAGCAGTAATTCGCCTATAGTACTGTTACTCATTTTTATAATTGTTAGTACAAAGCCGCCTCCTGCAAAAAATATTACCGCGACAATCATTTCTAGGTTATTCGCTTCTCTATCAAATAACATCCAGATAAAACCTAAATATCCAATAATAAATAATAGGATCATTCCAAATAGAATGCGCCATCCATTACGTTGATAGTTTGGTTGATTACAGATCTGTAATGCTGGGTATAGGGCGAGTAATAGCCCTAGAAGACCAACAGAGACCAAGGTAAGCGCAATGGTATTCATAGTTATTTTTATAGGGAATGGTCATTATATTGTAGTAGAGATGATTGTTCTTTTGTATAGATTACTTGTGCTTACTTGAGCAGAATCGTTAGATGGCATCTAAAAAAGCTTGAATTACTGGCTCTGCTAAGCGTTTAAGTTTACAACAACACCCTAGTTCGAATGGCGGAATGGCTATTGGCGATGACAGTAATTGAATTCGGTCTCTTACTGGACTGTTATTAATCACCACTTCGGGAGTGATACTGACGCCACAGCCGAGCGCGACCATAGAGGTTATTGCCTCTTGTCCTGACACTTGAGCATAAATATTGGGCGTTAAGCCAAGTGCTTTAAACCAGTTGTCGATACGTTTACGACCCGGTCCATGTTCAGGCACGATAAACGGTAGACGATCCCATGGGATGTAGGATTCGGTCAACAGCTCTTGCACTTGGCAGCGAAAAGTGGGTGCGATGATAGACAGTGGCACGTCATCTATTTTGGCAAAATGCAGGTTTTCTGGAAAAGGATCAGGTAGCGCTGCAATGGCGATATCAGCGCGATTATTGCGAATTTCGTTGACGGCATTAGCCGCATCACCTGTGGTTAATGCTATTTCGACTAATGGATGCTCTCGCCTAAAGCGGTCAAGTAAGCCGGGCAGATGACTATAGGCGGCGGTCACTGAGCAATAAAGATTAAGTCGACCTCTTAATAAATCCTGTTTAGGGTCGATCTTGGTTTTGAGTTTGCCCCAGTGATCCAAGGTTAACTCGGCAAAATGACGATACTCCACGCCGGCACTCGTTAACGTCACGCTGCGATTATCACGCTGAAACAGCTGCGCACCTACCTCTGCTTCTAATCTTTGCATTGCACGACTTAGCGTTGATGGGCTGACATGCATCGCTTGCGCAGTGCGCGCAAAATGCAAACTATCAGACAGATGTAAGTAGAGCTTGATGGTGCGAATATCCAAATGGTTCATCCTCTGTGTATCGCGTTTGCTAGCCGCAAGGGTTAAGAGACCGCTATCTTTCCATGTTGCACAAAGCGCAACATCATGTTCCGAATATATCATTTTCGGCAATGAAAAGCTTGCGCTATAGTGAGTTCAATCACAGCTTAGCTCGCAACTGAGCAGGCCCGTTTAAACATCCAGAATCAAGGTGGTATATCAGATGGCTAACTATTTTAACTCTCTGAATTTGCGTCAACAATTAGAACAGCTGGCTCAATGCCGCTTTATGGATCGTAGCGAGTTCAGCGAAGGCTGCAACCATATCAAGGGGTGGAACATTGTCATCCTAGGTTGTGGTGCACAAGGTTTAAACCAAGGTTTGAACATGCGTGACTCTGGGCTCAACATCTCTTTTGCCCTGCGTGCACAAGCGATTAGCGAGAAGCGTGATTCATATCAAAAAGCTACCGGCAACGGTTTCCGTGTTGGCACGATTGAAGAGTTAATTCCTGATGCTGACTTGGTGTTAAACCTAACGCCAGACAAGCAGCACACTAATGCCGTTACCACTATTATGCCGTTAATGAAGCAAGGTGCGACATTGTCTTACTCGCACGGCTTTAACATTGTTGAAGAGGGCATGCAGGTTCGCCCAGATATCACCGTCATTATGGTTGCCCCTAAGTGCCCTGGTACTGAAGTACGTGAAGAGTACAAGCGTGGCTTTGGCGTGCCAACACTGATTGCGGTTCATCCAGAAAACGATCCAAAGGCTGAAGGTTTTGATATCGCTAAGGCGTATGCAAGCGCAACGGGCGGCGACAGAGCGGGCGTATTGCACTCCTCTTTCATCGCTGAAGTTAAGTCTGACCTTATGGGTGAGCAAACAATTCTTTGCGGCATGTTACAAACTGGCGCAATTTTGGGTTACGAGAAGATGGTTGCCGATGGCGTAGAGCCAGGCTACGCAGCTAAGTTAATTCAGCAAGGTTGGGAAACCACTACCGAGGCACTTAAGCACGGTGGTATTACCAATATGATGGATAGACTCTCTAACCCAGCTAAGATTAAAGCGTTTGAAATGGCAGAGGAGTTGAAAGAGATCCTTAAGCCATTATTCGAAAAGCACATGGACGATATCATCGGTGGCGAGTTTTCTAAAACCATGATGGAAGACTGGGCTAACGACGATGCTAATTTGCTTAAATGGCGCAGCGAAACCAATGAAACGGCTTTTGAAAATGCACCACAGTGTGATGAGCAAATTGACGAGCAGGCATATTTCGATAAAGGTATCTTCTTGGTTGCGATGATCAAAGCGGGCGTAGAGCTTGCGTTCGATACTATGGTTGCCGCGGGTATTGTTGAAGAGTCTGCTTACTATGAGTCACTGCATGAAACGCCACTTATCGCTAACACCATTGCTCGCAAGCGTCTTTACGAAATGAACATAGTGATCTCTGATACGGCTGAATACGGTTGTTACCTATTCAACCACGCAGCGGTGCCTATGTTACGCGGTTATGTTGAAAGCATGTCATCAGAATACCTAGGTGCTGGCTTAAAAGAGACCAGTAACGGTGTTGATAATCTTCGTCTTATCGAAGTTAATGATGAGATCCGTAACACTGCCGTTGAGTTCGTCGGCGCAGAACTTCGCGGTTACATGACCGAAATGCAACGCATTGTTGAAGAAGCTTAATATTATCTGAAGCGGAGCCTGTAACTCAATCGAGTGGCAGGCAATGCTGAAATAACACCGAGTAAAGCAGCCGATGATTAGTAAGGTATTTTTAATAAAGCATTAACAATTAACACCTTAGCGACAATAAATAGAGGCGGCAGTCAGTTATTCTTACACCGAGTTGCTAGCCGGAAACCTAAGGCTAATGCTTGAATGTTATTAATAATGCAAAAGTTTTCATTGTGTTTTTTATTCGCTTTGTGGTAAATCTTAATAGTGGTCTGATCGACGAAGACCGATACCGAATTTAAGCAAAGACCCAAATTAGGAATACGAGTCACGTATGTTTAGCCAAGCCGCCCAAATTATTATTGTGATTATTACCGTCGTGATTATTAAATCACAGCGGGGGGCGCGCATGCTAAATCGACACACCTAATTAGGTTTAAGATTGCAAACAACCCCCGCGCCGAAAGGAACGGGGGTTTTTTCGTTTAAAGGCCTGCTGAAATTATTGAGTGTCGCCATTAAGCCGTAACCAAGTTATCGATACATTGAGTAGTGGAGCAAGAACAGATGGAACAAGGGCAGATGATACGGGGCGCCGACGCAGTAATAAAAACCATCGCGGCACACGGGGTAAAGACGGTGTTTGGTTATCCAGGCGGTGCGATTATGCCGATCTATGATGCCTTGTATGGCAGTTCTGTTGAACATCTATTGAGTCGCCATGAGCAGGGCGCCGCATTTGCTGCTGTAGGTTATGCTCGTTCAAGTGGCAAGACTGGCGTTTGCTTTGCCACTTCAGGCCCCGGAGCCACTAATCTTATTACCTCACTTGCAGATGCGTTGCTCGATTCTGTTCCTGTGGTCGCGATTACCGGTCAGGTTTCCACCGCCGTTATCGGTACCGATGCGTTCCAAGAGATTGATGTACTAGGCATGTCACTGTCGTGTACCAAGCACAGCTTTATGGTGACCAATGTTGAAGAGTTAGTGCCCACGCTATATAAAGCATTTGAAATTGCAGCGTCTGGTCGCCCTGGCCCCGTTTTAGTCGATATACCTAAAGATATTCAAATTGCGCTAGTGGATTACAAAACGCCGTTGCAAGCCGTAATGCCAGAACCAGAACATACTCAAACCCAAATCGATGCTGCTAATGCACTGCTGGCTCACTCTTCACGGCCCATGCTGTATGTGGGCGGCGGCGTGGGCATGGCGAGTGCAGTTGAGCCGCTAAGACAGTTTATTGCCGCGACGGGCATTCCATCGGTGGCGACCTTAAAAGGGCTCGGCGCCGTCAGTTACGACACCCCGAGCTACCTCGGCATGCTAGGCATGCATGGCTCCAAAGCGGCCAATCTAGCGGTGCAACAATGCGATTTACTGATCGTAGTGGGTGCGCGCTTTGATGACCGTGTGACTGGGCGTTTAGCCTCGTTTGCTGAAAATGCCAAAGTGCTTCACCTCGATATTGATGCCGCTGAGCTGGGAAAATTAAGAATGCCAGAAGTGGCCATTGCAGGCGATTTGCGTCAAATCCTACCTACATTGAGTCAAAGTATGCAGATTGAAGCGTGGCAAGACGCAGTTAAAAATTTAAAAGAGCAACACCCATGGCGTTATGACCGTCCAGGTGAATTGATTTATGCCCCGGCAATGTTGCATCGTTTAGCGCAAAAACTACCTGAAGATAGTGTGGTTTCTTGCGATGTGGGTCAGCACCAAATGTGGGTGGCGCAGCACATGTATTTTCGTCGCCCAGAAGATCACCTTTCAAGTTCCGGGCTTGGCACTATGGGCTTTGGCTTGCCTGCCGCGATTGGCGCCAAAGTCGCGCGACCAAGTGCTATGGTGGTGGCAGTGTCGGGTGATGGTTCATTTATGATGAACGTGCAAGAGCTTACCACCATCAAGCGCCGACGTTTACCGGTTAAAATTTTGCTAGTCGATAATCAAAAGTTAGGCATGGTTAAGCAATGGCAGCAGCTATTCTTTGAAGAGCGTTATAGCGAAACTGACCTTTCTGATAACCCAGACTTTGTCAAAATGGCATCAGCCTTTGATATTCCTGGGCGTAACATTACCTTGGCCAGCGAAGTTGAAGCAGGCTTAGATGAAATGCTCAATAGTGAAGGGCCATTCCTACTGCACGTGTCGATAGATGATGCGCACAATGTATGGCCATTAGTCCCGCCAGGGGCGTCAAACCAAGACATGATGGATGAGATGGAGAAGCAAACATGAGCCACTACTCAGTAGCAATTAATGTGCAGCAGCAACCGGAAGTATTAGAGCGGGTGTTGCGCGTCGTCCGTCATCGCGGTTTTAAAGTCACTAGTTTACAGATGCAGCTCAACGAAAATAACACCACCAGTATTGATATGTCAGTGCAAAGCGACAGAGCGATTGCTTTGTTAACCAATCAAATAAAAAAGTTAATTGATGTACTGGACTGCCAAGTATTGGCAAGTCAAACAAACAAGACTACCGAATCTGCAAAAGGATAAGAATATGGCCGCTAAAACAGCTGAGTTAATTTGGTTTAATGGTGAAATGATGCCTTGGGGTGATGCCAAGGTGCATGTCATGTCGCATGCTTTGCATTACGGTACGTCGGTGTTTGAAGGTATTCGTATTTACGATACCCCCGCAGGGCCAGCGGGCTTTAGATTGACCGAGCATATACAGCGTTTGTTTGATTCAGCAAAAATCTATCGCATGCCTATTCCTTATTGCTTTGATGAGTTGATGCAAGCGTGTCGTGATGCGGTGTTAGATAACGGTTTATCCAGCGCCTATATTCGCCCGTTAGCTTTTTACGGTGATGTCGGCATGGGCATTACGCCCCCCAAAGATGCGCAGTGCGATGTATTAGTGGCAGCTTTTCCTTGGGGCGCCTATCTAGGTGAAGACAGTATGGATGCCGGTGTTGATGTTGCAATCACCTCTTGGAATCGTTTAGCGCCAAATACCATCCCTACTGGCGCCAAAGCGGGTGGCAATTATTTGTCATCACTACTGATTTCTACCGAAGCTAAGCGTAACGGTTTTGATGAAGGTATTGCGCTAGACACCAACGGTCTGGTCAGTGAAGCTGCGGGGGCAAATATTTTTGTGGTGAAGAAGAATAAAATCTACACACCACCCGCCACTGCCGCTATTCTGATGGGGTTAACCCGCGATTCCATTATCACTCTGGCCCGAGATAATGGCTATGAAGTCGTTGAAGAGAACATGTCTCGCGAATTTCTCTATTTGGCTGACGAAATTTTTATGACGGGCACCGCAGCAGAGATTGTTCCAGTACGCAGCGTTGATCGCATCGAAGTGGGCAACGGTAAGCGCGGTGACATCACTAAAATAGTTCAAGCGAGTTTCTTTGGTCTGTTTAATGGTCAAACTGAAGATAAATGGGGTTGGTTAGAACCGTTGAAAAAATAGGTTAGAAGCAGATTAAGAGACGATTAAAAGCCGGTTGAGAGCAGATTAAGAGACGATTAAAAACCGGTTGAGAGCTGACTAAGAGCCGGTTAGAAGACGGTAAGAGCGGGTTAGAAGCCGATTAAGAGTGGGTTGGAAGCAGATTAAGAGCCGGTTTATAACGGGTTAGAAGCAAACTTAGAGCCGATTAGAAGTAGATTAAGAGCCGGTTAAGAGCGGGTTGGAAGCAGACTTAAAGACGGTAAGAGCGGGTTAGAAGCAGACTTAGAGCCGGTTAGAAGCCGGGTGGACGCTTTGCTGATGAAAGCCGGGAAAGCTAAGACGAATTATATAAATCTGAGGCAAATGCCTTTGGTTAAAGAATTAAAATAGAAGGTCAGGGTGGGTCTTTTAGAACCTAAAGCCTTCTTTAAATAAGGATTATAGCAATGCCAAAATTACGTTCAGCAACCAGTACCGAAGGTCGTAACATGGCCGGAGCACGTGCACTTTGGCGCGCCACGGGTGTAAAAGATGGCGATTTTGGTAAACCAATTATCGCTATCTCTAACTCGTTTACTCAGTTTGTGCCGGGTCACGTTCATCTTAAAAATATGGGTTCTTTAGTGGCTGGCGCAATCGAAGAGGCGGGCGGTATTGCTAAAGAGTTCAACACCATTGCTGTTGATGACGGTATCGCAATGGGCCATGGCGGCATGCTTTACAGCTTGCCATCACGTGAGCTGATTGCCGACAGCGTTGAGTATATGGTGAATGCACACTGCGCCGACGCGCTAGTGTGTATCTCTAACTGCGACAAAATTACTCCTGGCATGTTGATGGCGGCGCTTAGACTGAATATTCCAGTCATTTTCGTCTCTGGTGGCCCGATGGAAGCGGGTAAGACTAAGCTGTCAGACAAAATTATTAAGCTTGATTTAGTTGATGCTATGGTGGCGGGCGCCGATGAACGTGTGTCGGATGCCGACAGCGAGCAAATTGAGCGAAGTGCTTGTCCAACATGTGGCTCATGTTCTGGCATGTTTACCGCTAACTCAATGAACTGCTTAACCGAAGCGCTAGGTTTGTCATTGCCGGGTAATGGTTCAATGTTGGCGACTCACTCTGATCGTCGTGAACTGTTCTTAGAAGCGGGTCGCCGTATTATGGATCTTGCGACGCGTTATTATCGAGATGACGATGAGTCAGCATTGCCACGTAATATTGCTAACTTTAATGCGTTTGAAAATGCCATGACACTCGATATCGCCATGGGCGGTTCGAGCAACACGGTATTGCATTTGGTTGCCGCGGCAAGTGAAGCGGAAGTTGATTTCACCATGGCTGATATCGACCGACTATCTCGCCTAGTACCGCACCTGTGTAAGGTTGCGCCGTCTACACCGAAATACCATATGGAAGATGTGCATCGCGCCGGTGGCGTAATGGGTATTTTGGGTGAACTCGATCGTGCTGGTCTACTGCACAATGACGCTTATCATGTTGCCGGTAAAAACCTTGCTGAAGTACTGGCAAAATATGATATCGCTCAAAGCAAAGATGCTGCAGTACATAAATTTTTCTCCGCCGGTCCTGCAGGTATTCCAACGACTAAAGCCTTTAGCCAAAGTTGCCGTTGGGACAGTGTTGATATTGACCGCGAAGAGGGCTGTATTCGTACTCGTGAATTTGCCTTTAGCCAAGAGGGTGGACTCGCTGTTCTATCCGGTAACATCGCGGTAGATGGCTGTATTGTTAAAACCGCCGGTGTTGAAGTGGAAAATCACAAATTTATCGGTAGCGCACGCGTCTATGAAAGCCAAGATGATGCCGTTGCTGCTATCTTAGGCGGCGAAGTCGTTGCGGGTGATGTCGTAGTTATTCGTTATGAGGGCCCTAAAGGTGGGCCTGGTATGCAAGAGATGCTTTACCCAACAAGTTACCTTAAATCTCGTGGCCTAGGGGACAAGTGTGCGTTGATCACCGATGGTCGTTTCTCTGGTGGCACATCGGGATTATCGATTGGACATGTATCACCAGAAGCGGCAGCGGGTGGCACGATTGCTTTAGTGAATACCGGTGACAGGATTGAGATTGATATCCCTGCTCGTTCAATAAAACTGGCCATTAGTGATGTTGAACTAGCCGCGCGTCGCACAGCGATGGAGGCGTTAGGCGCCAATGCGTGGAAGCCAATAGGACGCGTAAGACAAGTGTCGATGGCGCTAAAGGCGTACGCATTATTAGCGACCAGTGCCGACAAAGGTGCTGTGCGTGATACCAGTAAACTGGTTTAATCGATTTAATGGGCTTAAGAGGTAGTTTATGTTGGCTGTAGCATCAAAACCACAATTGGACTTAGCGCATTATTATTTGCAAAAGATATTACTATCTTCTGTTTATGATGTCGCTAAAGTGACGCCGCTTTCTAGCCTAAATAAGCTCTCTGCACGTCTTGGCTGCCAAGTATTTCTTAAACGTGAAGATATGCAGCCAGTGCACTCTTTTAAGCTGCGTGGTGCTTATAACAAGATTGCGGAGCTCACAAAAGAAGAGTGTGAGTGTGGCGTAGTATGCGCGTCGGCGGGTAATCATGCGCAAGGGGTGGCAATGTCTGCTGCTGCGCGTGGTATTAGCGCGGTTATTGTTATGCCTGAAACCACCCCCGATATTAAAGTTGATGCGGTAAGGCGACTCGGTGGCAATGTTTTTTTGCATGGGCAGGCTTTCGATCAAGCCAATGCTTACGCACAGAATCTGGCTAAAACAGAAGGGCGCGTCTACGTTGCCCCATTTGATGATGAAGCGGTTATCGCCGGACAAGGGACAGTGGCGCAGGAGATGGTACAGCAACAGCGCGATCTTGAAGTAGTATTTGTTCCTGTGGGCGGTGGTGGCTTAATTGCGGGTATTGCTGCTTATTACAAAGCGGTGCGGCCACAAGTGAAGATCATTGGCGTTGAACCTGAAGATTCTGCCTGCTTGAAAGCGGCACTCGATGCGGGTGAGCGAGTGATACTGCCGCAAGTGGGTTTGTTTGCCGATGGTGTGGCGGTGAAGCAAATTGGTGCAGAGCCCTTTAGGGTAGCGCGCGAGTATGTTGATGATGTTATCACCGTGACCTCTGATGAAATTTGCGCAGCGGTAAAAGATATTTTTGAAGATACGCGTGCGATAGCTGAGCCTTCAGGTGCATTGTCGTTAGCGGGACTTAAAAAATATGTGGGTAGTAATGGCAAAGGCGAGAAGCTCGGCGCCATATTAAGCGGCGCTAATGTCAATTTTCATAGCCTACGTTATGTATCGGAGCGCTGTGAGCTTGGCGAGCAAAAAGAAGCCATTCTTGCGGTAACGGTACCTGAGCGTCCAGGAATCTTCCTGCGTTTTTGTGAGCTACTTGATAAGCGGGTGATGACTGAGTTTAACTATCGGTTCAGTAGTCGTAATAAGGCGGTTGTTTTTGCGGGTATTCGCATATCCGAAGGGCAAAGCGAGCTTAATGAGATTATCGCTAACCTCGAATCTGAAGGTTTTGGGGTACAGGATCTCTCCCGGGATGAAACGGCTAAGTTGCATGTGCGCTATATGGTTGGCGGACATCCTCCTGAGCCGCTCGAAGAGCGTTTATTTAGCTTTGAATTCCCAGAGCACCCAGGTGCACTGTTTAAGTTTTTGACCACACTGCAAAGTAAGTGGAACATCAGCTTATTTCATTACCGTAACCATGGTGCTGCCTATGGCAGAGTGTTAGCCGGCTTTGAAGTGCCAGAGAGTGATAATCTTGCTTTTCAGCAGTTTTTAATTGAGCTTGGTTTCATCTATCAAGAGGAAACCCAGAGTCCAGCGTATCGGTTATTTCTCGATAACCGCGCATAGATTGTGGTTTTTATATAAAATTTTGTGGTTGAAATTATCATTTTCGACTGAAGATAATGACCATAACTGAACCTTCTCAAAATGCAGAATTTAGCATTTTGAAGTGGTTTCTTAAAAAAAGGACGCGAAAGCGTCCTTTTTTTATAAAACTCTCGCAGACTTATAGAGTTAAGTCTCGTTTTGTAATATGGTCTTAAAGAAAATAATAATAATAACTGCGGTCAGCGCAGGGCTTTTGTTTAGGCAAGGCAGTTCAATCTTAACCACACCAACGTACTTTGTTTCTAAGGAAATATAATGTTAATAGCACCCTATACTGAAACGTTTAATCCACCGCGCAGAGTGCTGATGGGACCCGGGCCTTCAGACGTTTATCCAGAAGTCTTGGCTGCACAAGCTAAACCCACTATTGGTCATCTTGATCCCTTATTCATTGGCATGATGGATGAGTTAAAGGCGCTGATCCAATATGCATTTCAAACTACCAATGAGATGACGCTAGCGGTGTCAGCACCTGGCAGCGCAGGCATGGAAACCTGTTTTGTTAATCTGCTTGAGCGCGGTGAAAAAGTGATTGTTTGTCGTAATGGTGTATTTGGTGAGCGTATGCGCCAAAACGTCGAGCGCTGCGGTGGCGTTGCGGTAATGGTTGATAATGAATGGGGCGAAGCGGTCTCAGTTGATGACGTTGCTAGCGCACTTGCGGCCAATCCTGATGCTAAGTTTCTTGCTTTTGTACACGCAGAAACCTCAACTGGCGCCTTGTCTGACGCTAAAGCTTTATGTGCTTTGGCAAAACAACATGATTGTTTATCGATTGTTGATGCGGTGACGTCTCTCGGTGGCGTTGAGCTTCGGGTCGATGAATGGGGCATTGATGCTATCTATTCAGGTAGCCAAAAGTGTCTATCCTGTGTACCTGGTTTGTCACCAGTGTCATTTTCTCCTGCTGCAGTTGAGAAAATGAAAGCCCGTACGACGCCTGTACAGAGTTGGTTTCTCGATCAAACCTTGGTAATGGGCTATTGGACCGGTGAAAGTGGCGGGAAACGCAGCTATCACCATACGGCACCTGTTAATGCACTGTATGCATTACATGAGTCATTGCGTCTGTTGTCGCTTGAAGGGTTGGAGCAAGCGTGGCAAAGACACGCTGATATGCATCAAGTGTTGCGCCATGGTTTGCAGCGATTAGGCCTTAAGTTTGTGGTTGCTGAAGCGGTTCGATTACCTCAGCTTAATGCGGTCTATATTCCTGAAGGAATAGATGACGCTAAAATACGCAAGCAGCTATTGGAAAACTATAACCTAGAGATAGGGGCTGGGCTTGGCACTTTGGCAGGCAAAGCTTGGCGCATTGGTTTAATGGGCTATGCTGCCCGTCGTGAAAATGTCGCGCTATGTATCAAGGCACTTGAAGAGGTGCTGGCGTAACTCGCGAACTTTTTAGGTTTTCGAGTTAACGATGTCATCATCGTAGCGCTTATCAATAGTGTTTAATTAAGGCCAGCCACATTAGTGACTGGCCTTTTTATAGGTAGATGTTTTTATTCAATGTTGAGAAAAAACCACCCGTTCAATATGGATGAAGGCTTCAATACTTGTCTCTGAATCAAGGTGTGGTAATAAGTACCGACTTCTTCTTTGTTAGTGATCAAACTGTACTACCAACTCCAATAGCCTACCACTTTGCGCCGTAACCTCTTTGCTGCAGCTTGCTGCATGTTCACAATTTTTTATGAACATATTCGTGCTCGATTTAAGATCCATCGCATTAGCGTAAACTTGATTAATGACAGTTGATTGCTCTTCAGCACAAACTGCTATCTGTTCGCCGTTGGCTTCCATCAGATGCAGACCATCGCTAACAGATTGCAAGCTGTCAGATAATATCTGATTTGATTCAACACTTTTTTCAGTCAACTCGTGACTCTGTTCCATTTGACTGACAGCTTGTGCCGTTGTCTTGCTTAGTGTATCGATGATTGACTGGATCTCATGGGCGGATGTTTGAGAGTGATTAGCCAAGCTTCTAACCTCATCGGCAACTACCGCAAAACCCCGTCCAGCTTCACCCGCGCGTGCTGCTTCAATTGCCGCATTGAGTGCCAGCAGGTTTGTCTGCTGGGCTAGGCTATCAATCACTTCCAATACCGACTTTACTTTTACACACTGTAATTCGAGCTCTGAAATTGACTGATGTGACTCCGACAACAACCCAGTGATCTCAGAGGTGGTTGTTTGGCTTGTCTTCAATGCTGATTGAGTGGTTTCGATCTTTTCAACCAAAGTTGAAATTTCATCGGCGGAGCTGGTGGTACTCTTTGCTATGTCGGTTACTGCTTCATTCATCTGCCCAATGGCGACAACAACCTGCTCAAGATTTGATGATTGCTCAACTAGATGAATTTGATTGGAATTATTCTGTTTATCATGTTCCACCATACTCTCTTGTAACTCTTCAGAGCTGTTCTTAACTCGGCCTAAAATGGCTAGGCTCTCCGCTCTTTGCATTCTTAAGCTTAATTCAATGTGGGATAATTCATCTTGATATCCAGTATAAATGACCTGATTTAGCGCGCAGTCATGAACCTTTTTACTCATGGTCATCAGATGATTAAGCCGTGTGTTTAACCGTCTTAATGGTAGAAAGAAACTGAATAGACCAACAGCGCCTAACCCCAGACTAACGGGTATAGATGATATTGTGGCTAAGTAGATCATCAACAATGAGATAGCCCAACTAAGACCTAAAGATTGAACAATAGAGAGACGATTTTTAGGTTTAATTTTTTTACCACTATTAATGGCGTCGTAACAGGCTTGAGCTCTCGCCTTTAGTGATGGCTCTAGTTTAGTTCTTACAGATTGGTATTCGGTGACTTTTCCCTGATGTCTTATCGGCGTGACAAAAGCATTCACCCAATAATAGCTGCCATCTTTGCACTTATTTTTGACCAGCCCCATCCAAGAACGACCACCTTGAACTGTTTGCCAGAGATCTTTAAATGCTGCTTTGGGCATATCAGAATGTCTAATAATATTATGAGGTTTACCGACCAGCTCAGACTTTTCATAACCACATGTTTGTAAGAAGTCCTTGTTCACATGAGTGATGTAACCATTAAGATCGGTGGTAGATAGAATTTTATAACTATCTGGGTAGGTTACTTCTTTTGATTGTCGCTGATTCTGATTTTCCATAATATTTTTGTCTAAAATTATCTGAGTTTCCACATTGCAGCACCATAGAACATCTTGTTTATTAAAAAATAATTATTAGTAACTTATCAGACTCACCTTTATTGTTTTTTTGAGTCTTGTGATGATGTTCTCAATTATTAATACCATGTAAAGGGATGGGTAAAGCATTAACCAATCAGGCTTATTGGGTTACTTATGGTTACACAGGTTTTAATTTGTAACTCACCCCCACTGCTGAAAAGTGGGTCGAGATTGTAGCTTCTTCCTTTATCTTCATTGATGGAGGTTAGATTGACTTGCAGCAAGGCCCTGTTATATCTGGACGAAAGTGGCTGGTATTTAAAGCTATTTCTATCTTTTCGCCATGGGGTGATCGGGGTTTAGTTGCAGTAAATCCCAAAGATTGCCATATAAATCCTCAAAGACCGCTACAGTGCCGTAGTCCTGCTCTTTCGGTTCGCGAACAAAGTTGATACCAATTGACTTCATGTGCTCATAGTCACGCCAAAAATCATCAGTATTCAAGAAGATGAATACTCGCCCACCGGCTTGATTGCCAATAAAATTGTGCTGTTCAGGTTTAGAAGCCTTAGCAAGCAGCAAAGTCACGCCATGTGAATTTGGTGGCGCCACAACAACCCAACGTTTATCTTGCTCCGATTGATAAGTATCTTCAATAAGCTCAAACTTTAGCTTGTTGACATAGAAATCTATCGCTTCGTCGTAGTCTTTGACTACAAGTGCAATATGGACAATATTCTGCTTCATTTTCTTACCTATAGTGAGAACTTTTTCGGTTACATTGGGCCCATTTCAACGGGCCATTATATATTTGGCCAAAGTATCTCGCGAATAAAAATGAAGTAAGCTATTAGCTGCTCAGCTTCAAATTATTGTTAGGTATACTTTATTACCAGAGTCCCAAGGTGATCTTTGGCTTTAAATATATCTTTACCGACAACGAACACACGGTATCTTGGATCATTGGCGGTATTGAAAGCGGGTATATCATTTCGAATAGAACGAACCCCAAATTTTTTCAGTTTATGTTCTAGTTCTTGAGCTTGTGTTTCTTGTATAAAAAAGCCGACCAAGTGCCAATGCTCTAAATTTAGAATGTAGTCATAGAAGAATTTGCAAGCGTCAATTTCCGAGCTTGACCAATAGATGGGGTTAGCATCTATTCCTCTTTCGGAATAAAAAACAGCCCACGCACCTCCAAGTCTATCCAAGCAATAAGCATCGCTCTGGCGAGACAAAACAGTAAAGCTTTCTGGTGTGCAACCTTCTGCTAATAATTTTTTAGTCAACTCTGATGCGAGCACTTAATCCCCCCTAAAGCTTATTCAATAGTAGCTCGATAACGTTCTTGGCTGCGCACTTGTCTTGTCCAAAGTTAGCACTGCTAAGCTATTATCCTAAATTGTTTATTTTTGTAATACCACGACTTTGGCTAAGCAAAGCTTGATACTTTAACTTTTGCGGATCCAATCGTCTGTGGTGGTGCTGGACAGGAAGTCCGAATGTCGTGATTACATGGTCGATGACGTTCCCGACATCATAGTGATATTTCCCATATTGCTATGGGTCAGATGGGAATGAACGACCGTATGTGCAGACACTTTTTAATTGGAAAGTCACGCTGTCCCAGTGTCTGTGTTGTTAATTTAAAAATACAGATATAAGCCCTTAACCTCTTAAGCTAGGAATAACACTATCTTCCCCGTTGGAAATTTTCGCTTTTCAGACAATTTCGCCGGGGCGCTGAGGGTTTGCTAAGGGGTACAAGCGCTTTACCCCTTGGCTCAGGTGTGGGCGAAGCACCACGACCTTATCGGCCGTAGGCCGTGCTTTAATCGCAATTAGCTAACCCCAAACTCACCCAAACCCACATAATTCAATGAATGTGAAAACAAAAATCCCCGCATATAGCGGGGATTTGATAGCAACTAACAAATGCTATTTAGTAAACAACTGCATGATAATGACGATAATCAACAGCGGGCAAACGAACTTGACATACACTGGCCATAGCTTCCAAAACAGGCTGTCAGCTTTTACTCCATCTTGCGCTGCAATGGTGTTAATCAACTTGTTACGGCTCCAAACCCAACCCAAGAAGATGGCGATGCCTAAGGCGATTAACGGCTGAGCTCGCTCGGTGGTTAAAGTGATCATCAATCCAAATAGGGTGTTGAAGTTAAACACCACCACCATAGATAACACAGCGATAAGGGCACCAACCAATAGCGTTGCTTTATCGCGGCCTAGTGATGTTTTCTCTACTATGTAGCTGGTGGGAACCTCAACAATAGAGATAGCAGAGGTGAGGCCTGCAATGGTCATCAACATGAAGAAAATAATGGCGAGTAGATACTGACTTACACCGCCTAATGTATCAAATAGCGCGGGTAATACGGTAAACACTAAGGTGTCTGAATTGAGCAAACTGCCATCTTCTGCGAATATCTGTACGCCGTTGTGCTGTGCAACGTACATGGCTGGGATCACCATTAATGCCGCTAAAAATGCAACACTGGTGTCGGTTAACGTGACATAAGCGGTTAGCTTGCCGAGATCCTCATTTTGGTTTAAATAGGCTCCGTAAACCATCATTGCACCGGTACCTATGGTTAGCGAGAAGAAGGTTTGTCCAAGGGCTCCAACCAGTACGTCGGCTTCAAATATTCGGCTAAAATCAGGTACGAGTAATACTTCAAGCCCTTGCATTGCACCCGGTTGCGTTAATATGTAAGCCACCCCGGCGACTAAAATAATCAATAACATTGGCATTAATCGTTTTGACCAGCGCTCGATCCCTTGCTGCACGCCTTGGCGAATAACCAAAATGACCATGGCGATAAAGACCAGCGTAAACACCAGATTGCGGGAAAGCGAAAAGTCCATTAACCAAGCCGATACCTGTGGCTGATTGGCCATTTGTGCCACTGGCGCGAGGGCGAAACTCACAAACCAACCTGACAATATGCTGTAAAAAGTACAGATGAGGGTGGCGGTAATAATGGAGATAAAACCGATAGTTTTACCTATCTTTTTAGCCATAGGATTGTTGGCGATTTTTGCCATGGCGTCTGCCGGGTTGGTTTGACCGTGGCGACCAATCATCAGCTCCGCAAGTAACATCGGGTAACCAAGCAGCAAGATCAAAATGAGATATACCAGTAAAAATGCGCCACCACCATGAGTTGCTGCCTGCGTAGGAAAACCCCAAATATTACCCACGCCAACAGCGCTGCCTGCAGCGGCCATGATAAAGCCAATTCTAGAGCTGAAATGCCCCTGTTTTACAGTGCTCATAAATGATCTCGAACCAATGAAAGAGCGCGCATGATAGAGTTTTAAATACGTAGGTCAACGCAATCAATAGGCGTTAATGTCGGTAATACAAGTAGAGTTAATCTTAATTTTGCATAAAACCAAGATTAAAGCCTTAAAACTCACAAATTGACGATTTTATTTTGCGTTGATGAGCGTTTACCGCCCTTGTGGCGCAATTTAATCATTTATTGGTTTATTAGAAAAGTGCGACCGAATCCACAGATTATAGTCGCAATAGGCAAGACTGGAGGCTGGTTTGCGCTAATTTAGTCAGCAGACTGAGGGAGCGGGATCTGTGTTTGGTTTTTGACCTGTTTAAGTACAAAGCTTGAGTGTACACCGGCAATCTTTTCATTGGTGGTGAGTTTATCGAGCAGAAAAACTTTAAAAGCGGACATGTCTTTAACCAATACTTTTAATTGGTAATCGGCATCACTACCCGTCAGTAAACAGCACTCTTGTACTTCGTCATAAGAGGCAACTTTGGCTTCAAATCCCTCTAAAGTCTCACTTGAATGCTTTTCGAGTCGCACATGAATATAAGCGGTCAGCGCTAAGTCAAAATGTGCAGGGCTAAGCAAGGTGGCATAGCCTGCAATATAACCCGCTTCTTCTAACGCTTTGACTCTGCGAGAACAAGGCGAAGGAGATAGACCGACTTTCTCAGCAAGTTCTTGGTTAGACAACTTTCCATGTTGCTGCACCAGTTTGAGGATATGCAGATCAATTTTGTCTAATTGAATGTCAGCCATTGGGGTTTCTCTTAAAAGTCAGATAACGTCTTAGGCAGCATACCCTTATTCTATTTAAGTTCAAGGTGTTGGAGCTTACCCCCTATTCGTTTGCTGATAGTTTCTGCACCCTATTCACTCTTATCAACAGTGTTTGTATCACTGCAATGCTGCTTAAAGCGATAATACCGCCAATGACGGTTGAGGCGAGAACATCTTGTGGCCAATGCATGCCGAGCCACATGCGGCTAAAGCCCATTGCAATCGCCCAACTAACGAGTGCTGTTGGCAATAGAGTTTGCCCTGCTAATAACAGGTAGAAACTAACCACTAGCGCCAAGGTGACGGCAAATAATGTGTGACCCGAGGGGAAAGAATAACCAACCTCGTGCTGCCAATGTCCTTTAATGGCAGAGCTTAAGTTAATATCGGTGCGAGCGACTTCCAGTTGTTCAACGGCAGTGCTAATCATCGCTCGTTTGTTTTTTTTGTTGTGTTGATAAAAGTCATCGGTATTGAGCAGTGATTCTTGAGCGAGTAGCGCAGCATAAGGTCTTGCTTCGGCAAAAAAGGGTTTTAAAAAATGATTAAGGCTTAGGGTGGCAGCCATGCTGATGGAAACGGCGAGTACTAGCTGTAAAAACTGAGGCTTAGCAAGACTGCGATAACAAGCGATAAGAATGACAATACCCGTGGCGATGCCATAGGGTGCAGTGCCAGTGCTGGTGATCCAATACAGTAATTGTGCAAAGTGAGTATCGAGCTCAATGCGCGGGAACATGGTGACTGAAAAAATATAAAGGCTCGCAGGGATAAGGATCAACATCGCCCAGCCTATGAGTAGGAGTTTGGAACTGGTTTTAGCGTCACGATGTAAAGGGTTCAATATGGGCCTCAGTGAGCAAGATGGTAGCTGTTGTCTGTTACCCAGAAGCACTCTGTGAAACTGGAGTGGGCTGGAGTTATATGGCATGGCAGATTAATGATTAACGGCAGGCTATGCTAGTTCAATTACATGAAGTGTAAATTAAACTTGTTTAACTGATATCAAAATGTTTGAAAGGCTTTTGCACCAGCGCGGGTCTATTGCTGGAATTAACTACTGAAAAAGATTGAGAGCCCTACATGCTAACTTCATTCAAATCATTGTCAGTTGCAAGCAGCGTAACAATATCCCGTTACTTGTTAGGCAGCTTTTTGTTGCTCACTGCCATAACTCGCTTTACCGCGGCCGATAGTCTGTACTTCACTAAGCAACTGCTTGAAATCAATCTCCCCACCATGCCTTGGTTAGCCGCTGTTTTAGGTATATTGCAATTAGTTGTCGTTGTTGCGCTTATGATGCCAACTCAGCGTTGGAGCCAGATCATGCTCTATGTTTATGCTGCATTAGCGACAGTGCCGTTATTCATGCTAGTGACTCATCCCGTTTGGATTGACGCGTTAGGGGGATTTCCAGCGATTGGCGCAGGGCAGGGACTGATTAAGTATTTGGGGATTTCAGCCGTTTCGTTATATCTGGCCTCATATTATGCCAACCATACAATAGTTAACAAAGTGGCGGTGAAACTGGTGCTTGCTGGCATTCTATTGGTGATGGTTTGGATCGGAGCGATGAAGTTTACCCAAATTGAAGCGGATGGTATTGAAGGGCTAATGAGCACGAGTCCGCTGTTTAGCTGGATCTACTCACTCTTTAGCGTGCTGCATGGATCTTACTTCATTGGTGTGGTCGAGTTACTCGCGGTGACGGGGATGCTGTTAGGGCGTTGGTCTGATAAGGCTTATGTTTTTGGGCTTGGGATGGCGGCGTTAACGTTTGCTGCGACACAGACTTTTATTATTACGCTGCCAGCTGTGGAAATCAGCTTAGGTTTTCCCGTTTTGACTGGGAGTGGCCAGTTTATTGTTAAAGACTTAGTGTTACTGGCGGGGTGTCTAATTCTATTTGCACAGCGCAAGCCAAACTAAAATATGCTTATTTGAGAACAGGATAGCCATAATATAAAAAAGCACCCGCTTAAAGGGTGCTTTTTTGGGTCAAATAATATTGAGATTAGTCTTCAGCGTTCAGCTTAGCTTCTAGTGCATCCACTTGAGCTTGCAGTGCTTCTAGTTTTTCACGGGTTTTGATTAATACATGCTGCTGTACTTCAAACTCTTCACGCGAAACAACATCTAACTTCTGTAGCTGGTTTTGCAAAACTTGCTTACTGCGTTCTTCAAATTCGCCGGCAAACTGCTTTAGTCCACTGGGTAGACTTTCGCTAAGTTGCTTGGCAACTTCTTCGATTTTCTTTGGATTGATCATCTTTAATATCCGCTAGGGTGCCTGTTCAGTATGGCAGTGATTGTACCTTAGGAGATGGCGATTGCCAAAAGATTCACCATTTGCTGAGTGCCGTGTAGAGGCACTTCGGCAACAGATAAAAAAAAGGCCCACAACCATATCTCGTCGTGGGCCCTTATGCTGTCGGTTATGGATTACGACTCCGGTTGTAGCTCTTCATCAAATACTGGCAAAGGCTGGTGCTTTTCTGCCAAATAGGTATAGATAACGGGCAATACAAACAGGGTGAAAATAGTCCCGATGGCAAGGCCAGAGACAATAACCAGTCCAATATTGAAACGGGCAACTGCTCCTGCACCTACAGCAAAGAGCAATGGTATGAGTCCCGCTATCATTGCTGCTGTGGTCATTAAGATCGGACGCAATCTAATGGTGGCTGCGTGCTTAATAGCATCTACTCTACTTAAGCCGTTATGCAGTTGCTCCTCTTTGGCGACTTCACACATTAAAATACCGTGTTTGGTAATAAGGCCAACTAAGGTTATGAGCCCGACCTGGGTGTAGATATTCATCGAAGATAGCCCCATAACGTGGGTCCAGCCAAGTGCGATTAACGCGCCACTGATGGCTAATGGCACAGAAACCAAGATCACTAGCGGGTCTCTCAGGCTTTCGAACTGGCTAGCGAGAACCAAAAAGATAATCGCCAGTGCTAAAGCAAATGTCGCATATAGCGCTGAACCTTCGGTGACGTATTGACGGGCTTCGCCAAGGAAGTCGTAGCTATAACCTTTAGGTAAATCGTTATCACCAATGTTTTGCAGGAAGGCAATCGCATCACCAATAGCAACACCTGGGGTGGCTACGCCGCCAACCGTTACCGCATTCATTTGGTTGAAGTGCGGTAATGATCGCGGCTCTGAGATCATCTCAATGTCGACCAAGCTGGATAACGGAATAGAGCGCCCGTCAGCCGCCGTCACGTAATAACCTGCAAGTGATTCAGGGTTAGCACGATATTTGCGGTCCACTTGAGGAATAACCTCATATGAGCGCCCGTCGAGGTTGATACGGTTAACATAACCATCACTCATCATTGTGGTTAGCGTAATACCAATATCTTGCATGGTGATGCCATAAGCACCGGCTAAATCACGTTTGATGTGGATTTTCATGGTGCCTGAATCAAACTTAAGGTTAATTTCTGAGTAAACAAACAGTGGGCTTTGCTGCACTTTTTCAAGTACGCCACTACCAATTTGAAACAGACTCTCAAACGATGCTGAACTGGTGATCACAAATTGTATTGGCAAGCCACCAGAGGCACCAGGAAGCTCAGGCATTTGGAAGGTCGTAACCGCCATACCAGGAACCGTTTTAACTTCTTTTCCGAGTATTTTTTGCATCTCTTTCTGGCTTTTATCTCGCTCACTCCAAGGCACCAGCGGTGCGATACCAAATGCTTGGTTCGCATTTGGCACACCCACAAAGGCAAGTGATGCAGCCGCTTCGGGATGGGCAGTGATCATGTCTGTGACTATCGACATATTGGACTGAATATAATCCAAGTTAGCACTTGAAGGTGCTGTGCCCATCATCATCACAACGCTTTTGTCTTCGTTAGGAGCCAGCTCTGAGGGAATAAAGCTAAACATCACTGGTAAAGACGCAAACACAATTATGGCAAATGCGACGATTACCGGACGGTGATTAAGCACTGCACTTAACATGCGGCTGTAGCGGTTGGTGAGGCCATTAAGAAAACGCTCAACGCCACGCTCGAACCTATTCGGCTCAGAGTGGGCTTTGAGGATCTTAGAGCACATCATTGGCGATAACGTGAGTGCCACAATACCGGAGATAAATACCGCACCAGCAAGGGTGAGTGCAAACTCTTTAAACAGAGAGCCAGTTATTCCGCCCATTAACGCAATAGGTGCATACACTGCGGCTAACGTAATGGTCATTGAGATAACAGGGGCTGCTATTTCACGGGTACCTATTATCGCTGCTCTAAAGGGGGTTTCGCCAAGTTTGATATGCCGGTCGACATTCTCAACGACCACGATGGCGTCATCCACCACTAAGCCAATCGCCAGCACCATCGCCAGCAGTGTCATTAGGTTGAGTGTAAAGCCAAACATCAGCATGACGACGGCAACACCAATCAGTGACAACGGGATGGTGACTATTGGAATAATGACCGCCCTGAATGAGCCCAAGAAGAGGGTGATAACCACAATCACAATCAGTGCCGCTTCGCCAATCGTCTTGATCACTTCATTGATCGATTCATCAATCGCCAGTGACGAGTCATAAAGGATACGCGCCTTCATTGATACCGGCAGGTTACGGGTGATATCTGGCATCATCGCACGCGCATCAGCAGCCACAATCAGTGGGTTAGCTGTTGGGGTGACGTCTAAGCCAATAACAACCGCTTCTTGCCCATCGGCGAGTGCGCGGTAAACGTCATGGCTTTTTTCTAAGCTGACATCGGCAATATCACCAAGACGAATAACCAGGCCGTCCTGACTGCCGACCACCAGTTTTTCTAACTCGGAAACGGTGGCGACTTGGGTGTCTGCGGTGCCATTAAACAGGGTGAAAGTATTGTTTGCCTGACCCACTGCAGATTGATAGTTGTTAGCTTGTAGTACGTTCATTACGTCGGTCGACGATAGGCTAAAAGCCCCCATACGTGCTGGATCTAACCAGATGCGCATGGCGTACTTAATACCGCCATAAAGGTTGACTTTGGCGACACCATCAATGGTGAATAATTCTGGCTTTACCACGCGCTCAAGATAGTCGGTAATTTGGCTAGAGTTAATTTGCTCACTGTAAAATGAGATGTATAACACCGATGTCTGCGAGCCGGTAGACATGTCAACCGTTGGGTCTTCTGCTTCTTTAGGAAGCTGCGACCGTACTGAGTTAACTTTAGCGAGAATGTCTGCCAATGCCCCATTGGGGTCGGTGTTGAGTTTCATGTAAACGGTGATTTTTGAGCTACCCAGAAAACTGTCTGAGGTCATGAAATCAACGTTGTCAGCTTGAGCTAAAGCTTGCTCAAGCGGCTGGGTAATAAAGCCTTGTATCAAGTTTGAATCGGCACCGTAATAACTGGTGGTGACAGTGACCACGGTATTGGTCATTTCAGGGTACTCTCGAACCTGCATACTGTTTAGCGAATAAAAGCCAAGTAATAGGATTAGAAAGCTAATTGACGCAGCTAACACAGGTCTGCGGATAAATATATCAGTAAAGCGCATGACTCTGACCTCCGCTTATAGCTGTGGCAATGTGGCGGGAGGCGTTAATGCTTTATCCTCACTCACACTGATTTTGCTATTGTTACTCAAGCGAACTTGGCCTGAGGTGACGATCATATCGCCAGGCTTTATCTCGCCTGTCACTAACGCATTATGAATGCCACGTTCAACGACATTCACGTTGATCTGTTTAACGCGTTTAACTTGCTCGCCGTCTTCGACTTTGTCTTCAATGACATAAACTGAGTTGCCGTAAAGGGTAAAGCTGATGGCCGTTTGTGGTAGCACGATTTGCTCAACGAGTTCAGGCAACAGGATGTCGACTTTAGCAAACATCCCGCTACGCAATTTTGAATCGGTATTGGGAATTTGTGCCTGTACTTGAATCAAACCACTTTGGTAAAAAACAGCGGGTTCAATTGCCGATATTATGCCTTCAAAGGGTTCGGTCGGATAAGCGTCAACATAAACATGCACAGCTTGTCCTGTCGCGATATGCGGTAACTGCGTTTGTGGAATGGTGAAACGAATTTTCATGGTGCTGATATCTTCAAGACGCACAATTTTAGTGCCTGTTTGTAGGTACTCACCTAAATTGACGTTACGAATACCCACCAAGCCTCCAAAGGGAGCGCTGATTTCACGGCGGCCAATTGTGGCGCTTAAGCCTTCGCTATCAGCCACAAGTGCCAAGTATTTTGATTCACTGTTATCAAGGTCTTGTTTAGACACTGAGTTCTGTTGGTACAATTTGGTGAGTCGCTTAAAGTCTTCTCTCGCGGCAGGCAGCTGTACTTGCTTACTCTTAAGGTTGGCTTTCTCTACTTTAGAATCGAGCTCAATCAGCATTTGGCCTGTTTCAACACGGCTACCGTTTTCAAATTTAATTGCTGACACTACACCTGCAAGTTCATTGGCGATAGTGACCCCTTGATTGGGCTCCACAAAGCCAATGGCATTAATGGTCGACTGCCAAGTGTTTGATGCAACAGTGATCGCGGTCACTGGAGCGACTGGCTCGGGCATATTAGCAATAGCATCGGCAATTTTACCTTTTACAAACAGGTTAAATCCAATGACAGAACCAAATGCGAGTACGGCGATAATTAACATTACCAGGGTCCATTTTTTCATGTCCTGATAGCTCCTTTAATGAGTGGGTTTAATGGGGATTAGAATCGTTTTCCAGCATAGATCGCAAGCAAGTTCGATTTCATGGGGTTCATACTGGATCTGTCCACGACGAGTTGTTCGAGCGATGGCCATGGCAGGTTCCATAGAGAGCGCATATAAGGCGCGTGGGTGCAAAGGCTGCATAATGCCAGCGGCTTTGCCCTCATCAAAAAGTTGCTTTAGTGGTGCAAACAGGGTGATTTCGATATTGCGGATCTCTTCATTATTGATTTCAGGTAGATGAGCATACTGCTCATAGCTTAAATTTGTTGGAGTGCGCTGTTTACCAAAACTATGCATTTTTAACCATATACGTTTAAACCTTTGCTCTAATGTACCTAGCTGGTGGTCTTCTAATATAAACGCTGCAACATGCGCTAGGACGTCCTTCCTAAGCTCTAAGATCAATTCGTTTTTGTCTTTAAAGTAGCGATAGATTGTGCCCGCCGCGACACCCGCTTCATTAGCCACTTGTTGCATTGACAGGCCTTGAATACCACTAGAAGCGATAATCTTCTCTGTCGCTCTTAAAATTAAGTCACGTTTGTTTGGCATAGTTGTTACCAGGGTATGAATGAACGTTCATTCACTAGTCTAGTGATCACACCGAGAATTGGCAAGAAATATAAAGCGTGCGGAAGACTCTTTACAAAATTGAACTACAAAAGGCAGATAATGTTCTATTAATTATAGTCTGTAAAAATAGTGACGAGTATCGTCAGCTATAAGCGCGGCCCTTAGGGTTCGTTTCAATGCTTCTATTCTTTTACGACTAGAATGCGTTACGAGCTTTTCGTTTAGCCCGCTAAGCATCATCGCTGAAGCTGTGTACTAAAATCATTATTCTTTACGGTAAAGAGTCAAACAAAAACTAAGCTCGGAAGATCTACAGCCCTTAGCTTTCTGCTATCATTCGTTTTCTAGTACCCCCTTTCATATACCTTGGTTGTTAAGTACAGATGAAGCTCAATCCCGGACAAAATGAAGCCGTCCACTATGTCAGTGGCCCTTGTTTAGTGCTTGCTGGTGCAGGTAGTGGCAAAACCAGAGTGATTATTAACAAGATTGGTTATCTGGTCGACAAGTGTGGCTATAAGGCCCGCAATATTGCCGCTGTGACCTTTACCAATAAGGCTGCGCGCGAGATGAAAGAGCGTGTCTCTAAGTCTATGGGGCGTAAAGAAGCTCGTGGTCTATGGATTTCGACGTTTCATACTCTAGGGTTAGAGATCATCAAGCGTGAGCATAAAGTGGTTGGGTTAAAGCCTGGATTCTCACTGTTTGATGATCAAGACACTTTATCTTTGCTGAAAGAGCTGACGCAAGACGAGTTAGATGAAGATAAAGATCTATTACGCTCGCTGGCGACCACTATTTCCAATTGGAAAGGGGATTTGGTTATTCCAGAGCAAGCCACCAAGATTGCTAAGGATGAGCAGCAACAGTTATTTGCGGTGCTTTACCATCGCTATGCTCAGCACATGAAAGCGTATAACGCGCTCGATTTCGATGATTTAATTCTGTTGCCTACTTTATTGCTTAGACAAAATGAAGAGGTGAGGACGCGCTGGCAGACTCGGTTTAAATATATGCTGGTGGATGAGTATCAAGACACTAACACTAGTCAATACGAGATGGTGAAGTTGCTCGTGGGTGAGCGGGCTCGTTTTACCGTGGTGGGTGACGACGATCAGTCAATCTACTCGTGGCGCGGGGCTAAACCGCAGAATCTGGTGTTGCTTGGCAAAGATTTCCCTAAATTAAAATTGATAAAACTGGAGCAAAATTACCGCTCTAGTCAGCGTATTTTACGTGCCGCAAACATACTGATCGCCAATAACCCGCATATTTATGAAAAAGCCCTGTTTAGCGAACTCGCTTATGGTGAGCCTATTCGGGTATTAATTGCGGCAAATGAGGAGCAAGAAGCTGAACGGGTTGTGGCGGAGATTATTCGACATAAGTTTGTTGGGCGTACTCAGTATGGTGCCTACGCTATTTTGTACCGCGGTAACCATCAGTCTCGTTTACTCGAGCGGGCGCTAATGACCAACCGTATCCCTTATAAGCTTAGCGGCGGGACATCCTTTTTCGGTCGAGCTGAGATTAAAGACATCATGGCTTACCTGCGCTTGGTGGTGAATCCTGATGACGATAATGCCTTTTTACGGATTGTTAACCTGCCTAAACGAGGTATTGGCCCTGCCACATTAGAGCGTTTAGGTAACTTCTCTAACAAAAAACAGATCTCAATGTTTGCTGCCATTTTTGAGGCCGATCTGAACCATGAACTGCCTCCAGCGGCGATGGCTTCTTTGTACCAGTTTGGCCGTTTTGTGGTTGAAACGGGAGAGGTCGCTTTGCGCGGCGAGCCCGTTGAAGCGGTAAAGCAGTTGATCAGAAAGATCAATTACGAAGACTACCTCTACGAAACCAGTACCAGCGCTAAAGCTGCTGAGATGCGCATGAAAAACATTTCGGAGCTGTACCGATGGGTTACTGAAATGCTTGAAGGTGACGATCTTGATGAGGGGATGACACTGCAGGAGGTGGTGGCTCGCTTAACGTTACGCGACATGATGGAGCGTAATAGCGAAGATGAAGGTGGAGACCAAGTGCAGTTGATGACCTTACATGCGTCAAAAGGCTTGGAGTTCCCATTCGTATTTATGGTCGGCGCAGAAGAACGCATTTTGCCTCATCAAAGCAGTATTGATGAAGGTAATGTCGATGAAGAGCGTCGCTTAGCCTACGTAGGGATCACGCGAGCACAAAGAGAGCTGTGGTTTGTGATCTGTCGTGAGCGCCGACAGTTTGGTGAAACGATACGTTGTGAACCCAGTCGTTTTTTGATGGAGTTACCACAAGATGACTTGATCTGGGAAAATCGTAAGCCAGTGCAAAGTGCAGAACAACTACAGCAAAAAGGTAAGAGCAATATTGCTAACCTGAGAGATATGTTTAAGAAGTAAATGTTTTATTTTTTACCGCGCAGCAGATCCGCATTCTGCTGCGTTAAGCGCACACTTGGTTTTTTGCGCTATTAAGTTCAAATACTTTACCCAGCGCAATACCTTGGCCTTTCTTAAAGCCTATCTCTGATAACACTTGGCAGTGTGCTTTACTGCAAATTCCCACCGCGAATATTTCAAGCTCTAGTGCACGAGCGGCGCAGTAATAGGCTTTTATAAGCTTGAGGTACTGTTCACTTTCGAGGTGAGTTGCGTAGCTTGGATCTAGCTTTAATGACTGAATAGGTAAAAAGGTTAAGCTGCTTATAGCGCTATGAGCGCTGCCGTAAGCTTCTATCCCTAACTGCACGTTGAGACTGCTGAGTATTTCAAAAGCGTTAATGTGGTTATTGGTATTTTGTACGAAGGCTTTCTCATTGAAAAAGAGTGTTAGTTTGCTCAGATCAAAGCCGCATTGCTTAATCTTATTCTTTAATGATCTCAGTGCATGCTTGTGATTTAAATGCTGGCTTGATATTGAAACCTGCAAATGGAAGTCGACGCCAAATTGCTGTTCTAATGTTTGAAACCCCTCATTAATGCCTGCTAGCAGGTAATTATCCAACTCTATAAGCAAATTGCAGTGCTCAGCAATGTTATTGAGCTGCAATTGCTTCACTTTGCCTAGTGTTGGATGATGCCAAAATAATCTTGGTTCAAATGCAATGACCCGCTCAGTGTCGAGTTCCATTATAGGTAAGTAGCTAAGTTGTAGCTCGCCTTTTTTAAGTGCCATCTTGAGTTCGTTTTCTAGCTCAAGTTCTTGGACTTGTTGCTTATTGTTACCGTGATCAAAGATCACGTAGCAACCTTTACCTTTTGATTTCGCTTGGTACATTGCGTTATCAGCGTTGCGCAGCACCGACTCACTCGTGTCTGAATTGCTTGAGCCACTCATGGCGACTCCGATACTGGCACTGGAGTTGACTTGTTGGTTTGAGAGGGTGAAGGGGTGGGACAACTCAACTAATACACGCTCAGCGACATCTTCAGCATCTTTCTGATTGCCAACGGAATCCAATAAGATAACAAACTCATCACCGCCTAAACGGGCTAGCATGTCGTTACTGCGAATGCAGAAGTGCAGGCGTTTGGCTGTTTCAATTAGAAAACGGTCGCCCTCTAGATGACCTAAAGTGTCGTTTAACAGCTTAAACCTATCCATGTCGATAAACAGCACTGCAAACTTGTCGAGAGTGTGGCGTCGAGCATGCTTAATTGTTTGCGATAAACGCTCCATAAACATGGCGCGATTAGGTAACCCTGTGAGGTTATCGTGTTTGGCGTCATGTACCAGTTGTCGCTCAATGCGTTTACGCTGATGGATCTCTTCTTCAAGATCCTCATTTACACAAGCAAGCGCCTGAGTGCGCTCATGTACCTTCTCTTCTAATTGTTCGTAGCTGAGTTGCAATGACTCTGACGAGAGTTTTTTCTCTATCGCTGTGGCGATATGCTGCGAGACAAAGGTAAGCAGCTCTAAGTCTTTTTCTTGGTAGTTTTGGCTATAGCTGTAACTGTAAATGGTGAGCGAACCACTGACTTTTCCGTGGATTAATAATGGTAAGCCTATCCACTGGTTTATCTCTTGGGTGTCATTGAGTTCAGGGGCTTCACAATAGAGCTCTCCTGATTGAATTAATGCATTAATGTCACTGCGCTCTAATAATCTAGGTTTATGGTTTAATAAAATGTACTCAGTTAACCCGTCACTAACGGCTCTAGGCTTAGGAGAAGGTAGATCAAACTGTGAAACAAAGTAGGGGAAACTTAAGGTGTTTCGTTCTTCGTTAAGCAACGAGATAAAGCAATTATTGATTGGGATAAGGTGACTAATGACCCGATGAAGCTCTTCGTAAAACTCTAGGCTATCAATATTGGATGTTGCGAGGTCCGCAATCTCAAACAAAGACTGCTGCAATCGCTCGGCTCTTCGTCTTTCATAGACTTCAAGTTTCAACTTGTTGTAAGCAATGCTGAGCTCTTTGGTGCGAGTTTCGATAGCGAGCTCAAGTTGCTCTTGATATTGCAAACGTTCAACGACAGCAGAGATATGATGGCTAATGAAGTTCATCAGTTCTACTTCTATATCGCCATAGTGGATGTTGGAGTCATAGCTTTGCACCACAAGCACCCCAGTGGTGCACTCTGCGCTCCTAATTGGAACCCCTACCCACAGATGACAGTTGCTGCCTTTGGGCATAATAGCGTTAGAGTTGACGAGCTGTTGGTAAGTGTCGTTATTGCAAACCAGTGCTTGTTCGGTTTTAAGCACATAACCCGTCAAACCGCTATAAAGCATTTGGGATAGATCTTCATTGGGGTAACAATCTTGTGGATGTCGATCTTTTTCATCTGCAAAAAAGGGAATTTCAATTCTTCCCGTAACAGGATTTAGTGTCGCGATGAAGAAATTATCAGCAGCAATGAGCTTTTTGAGGGATTGATGCAAAGATGAGTAAAACTCTTCAGGTGTGCTGACACTGGCAGCTAAGTTGGAAATATCCAACAGAGCGTTTTGAGTGATCTCAGCGCGCTTGTATTTAAGAGCCAATACTTTTAAGCGTGCAATCCTTTTGTGCAATCTCACAGTTTCTGTCGACTGCAATGTTTCTTCCCTAAACATGCATTTCCGCCAAGCGCTATTTTTATTTTGATCATGATTTTAACTAATCTTTATAAATAACATGAAAAATGTTTATATCCAAAGCTTTATTTTTGTCCAATCGTGCTATAAAACCGTACAAACGACTCAAATCTTGAGCAAGCAGATGAAAAATGCAAATCAAGTGTAGACGGGGGGGTGTTTTATCCATATTATATGCGTCGCTAACAAGGCAAGGCACCCATAGCTCAGCTGGATAGAGCGCACCCCTCCGGAGGGTGAGGCCGAGGGTTCGAATCCTTCTGGGTGCACCAGATAGGAAACGGATGTTTTGTTAGTAGGAAATAGCAGTGGTGATTGTAGCTCAGTTGGTAGAGCCCCGGATTGTGATTCCGGTTGTCGTGGGTTCGAGCCCCATCAGTCACCCCATTTTTCCTCGTGTTGTTAGAATAGTTTTAAAAGTTCGGTGATTAGCGCAGCCCGGTAGCGCATCTGGTTTGGGACCAGAGGGTCAGAGGTTCGAATCCTCTATCACCGACCACATTTAAAAGATAACGAGTTTACTCGGTATTTAGTTAGACAAAAGATTTTCGGATTCTTAGTAAAATAAGAGCGCAGCCCGATAGCGCATCCTGATTTGAAGCAAGAGCGGACCAGAGAGTCAGAGGTTCGAATCCTGCTTTTTACAAGATACCGACCATCTTTAAAAAGTTTACGGTGATTAGCGCAGCCCGGTAGCGCATCTGGTTTGGGACCAGAGGGTCAGAGGTTCGAATCCTCTATCACCGACCACTTTACTAGAAAGCCCTTCGAGAAATCGAGGGGCTTTTTTGTTGGTTAGAATTAAAGGCTTCGAATCCTACTTTTAACGACCGACCACTTTCGAAAAGCCTCCTGATTTATCAGGAGGCTTTTTTCGTTTTGATTAAAGCCAGGTTCAAATCCTCATTTTTTATGAACCGATAGCCGACCACTTTACTAGAAAGCCCTTCGAGCAATTCAAGGGCTTTTTTGTGTGTTGAATTTACTTGAATATTCCACTTCTGCTGTGTATTGATCGGAAAAACGATCATGTTCATCCAATCAATGCGCATGAGTTAAGGCATGAGTGCAGCTGGATTGACAGCATACTCAATACATTTGGTATTTTGAGGAAAGCAATTTTAGAGTTCAAAGCGATTGAAATTTTACTGTAGACAAACAAAAGGCCTCTGTTGAGGCCTTAATCAATTTGGTTATGCAGGTGCCTCGCTATAGCTCAATGTCTATTGGTGGTGATACATAGCCCATATAAGCATTGGTCTTTAAGGGGACGAAACGTGCTAACTGCTGTTTCTCTTCTATGCCGGTGACGATAACCTCAATGTCTAGCCCTTTGGCTACATTGATTAAGGCACGGCAAAGCTCACTGCTATGCTCACTGTCATCATAATATGCAAATGATTGATCTAACTTAACATAGCTAGGTCTTAAGCTTTGTAAGTAGCGCATTGAGCCAAACTGGCGACCAAAATGATCGATACCAAAGTGTGCACCATTGTCTCTAATAACCGTACACAGAGCTTCACAAGCCTCTGGGCTGCTATATACCGCCGCTTCTGGTATATCAAAACATATACGTTCTCTCAACGCAGATGATCGCAGCAATTTATTGAGCCACTGATGGAACTCAATGTCATTGATACTTTCAAACGTTAGGTTGATAGCAATAGGTTCAAAATTACGGCCGAGTAAGTCTTTTGCACTAATAGTTTCGATTAAACATTTATCGAGTAAAGTGCCCAGCGATAATAGTTCAATATAAGGCATGAACTGACCCGCAAACACTTTTTTATCACCGATCTCTAGCTGACAATAAAGCTCTCTTTGTAGTACTGAATCATTGTCATTAAGTAATATAGGTTGCCACTTAAACTTAAACTTGCCACCGCTAATTGCGGTACTGAGGTGCTCTCGCCATTGCTCGCGAGTAAACAGTTGTTTCTCATTTGTCTCAAACCAATGGAATACTTTATTTTCCTGCAGTGATTTTTGCAGTGCATTGTCAGCCTGCGCCAAAATGTCGCTAACCGTCATTTGACCTATGCGTTCTGCAATCCCTAGTGCGAAGCCTTCATTTGGCTTACAACCGGCTTTAGACATTTCTTGGTTAATGGTGCGAATAAGGGTCTGCAAGTATTTACTGGTTTGATCATGCTCAGAGCTTGTGATCAGAAACGCAAACTCATAGGCGGCAATACGGGCGATGACGGATGTGGTCACGCCGTCTAAATGCTGCTTCATTTTTTCAGCTAACAGCTTGATGGTCTCATCTCTTACTTGGTAACCATATTTACTGTGGACCTCTTCAAGCCAGTCCATTTTAGCCATAATAAGCGCACCGTTCTTCGGCTCGCTTAACCAGCCATTCAACCTACCCATCATGTATTGACGATTGGGGAGGGTAGAGACTTGGTCAACTAGGTTTTTCTTTCTCAGCTCGCCGACCTCCTCATCAAGAGAGGTAAAGATCTGTTTGAGTTGCTCAGACATGCTATTGAAGGCTTGAACGACTGATTTCAGCTCAAGGGTTCTAGGCACCACCATATCAGGGCCAAACTTTCTATTGGCTATCTCTTTAGCATGTTCCGCAATTTCATGTAATGGCTTCAAAATCCACGTAAGGCCAACACGGGCCAAAATAATTGCAATTAAAAAAAGTATGGAAAAAACAATGATTGCATTGGTCATGGTGCGCCACAGTTCATGGTAACCAAAACCTGGGTGGGCGGTGATCTCTAGTCTTGCTAGTTGGATCCATCCTGAAGTAATCGTGCTTTCTCGTCGAATTGTCTTGAAGAGGTCAAGGTCAATAAACCACTGCGGCACACCTTCAATAGCGACTGGATTTTGCCAAGCTTGCTGTTTGCCATCGACTAACCAAGTTAATTTGACCTCTTGGTAATAACCCCCTTCGAAGATGACATTGATTAAGGTTTCTGCACCGACAATATCGCCCGCTTCTAAATCGGGTACCAGCATGATACCGAGCGAATTGCTGGTATTGTTGAGGTCAGATTCCATTTGCTTGGTCAGAAAGCTCTGAGTTTCGGTAAACTGCACATACCCTAAACTCGCTACCACTAGCAAAAATAGAACAAACAGAAGTGTGTATATCTGTCGAAACAGTGTCATCTTGTTAACTACTCCAGTTTTAGTTTAGGTTGTTTGAGTCGCTCAACACCTAAACGTTGTTTTAGGTCATTCCACTTCGCAAGTTTCGATGATGATCCTGCTAGAACGCCTCGTCCTTTTTCTTTATTTAGCCACAATTGTCGACCGTTAAAACTGTATACCGGGATTAGATCCTTGCGCTGCGTTGCTGGTTTTATGGATTTATCAAGGTTATCTAAAACGAGGGGGATGGAAGAGGGAGTTTCATAGTAGGCAAGCACCATATGGTATTGGTTTACGCTGGTTGCCTTAACCATAGTAATGCGTAATTTATCTTCTGAAACACCAAGTTGGAGCAACGTGAAATACTTTGCGATAGAAAAATCTTCGCAATCTCCGCCGCTAACGCCAATAAACTCCATTGGCGTAGCCCAATAATTCTTATTTCCCCAAAGTTTTATATCTTCGACAAAATGAAAGAGGTTAAAAAAATTATTAACCATCAATATTTTATCGCTATCTTGTAATTCCCTCGCTTCGTCAAGAATTTTAAACCAAGCTCTAATACGTTTACCCGCCCGCTCTCCATATTGAGATTCTATTGTTTGGGTAATATGTGCAGAGTCTAGTTGTGGTACTGGATTCGCGTCTAGATAAAGAGAAGACACAGACAAAGCCAATACCGCCAATTTGAATTGACAGACTTTTTTTAATTTTTTTAATTTATAAAGCCTGTCATTCATACTGCGCTAGCTCGTCTCCTAATTAACAACTTCATCTACGGTATATATATGCCATTTCATATCGGCAGTAGTGTCATCCCCAGTGAGTTCCGCTATTACTCGACGATTCACTTTATGCGCAGCAGCGGTATGAGTCGGATCGATTGGGCGATCAAAACTATATCCTACAGCACTTAAACGAGATGATTCAATATCAAAGCGCTCGCTTAGCAATGCACTTACGGCATTCGCTCTGTTTTGCGATAGTTCTTGGTTATGATCATGAGATCCCGTTTTACTACAATGGCCCTCAATAACCGCTTGTGTATTGGGAAACTTTTGCATAAAACTGGCAATGATTTCTACTTGGGTATAGTAAACCGGATCGATGTAGTAAGAGTCATTGGCAAACAAAATCTTTAACTCTTGACGTTCATTGATGGGTTTGATTTTACCACAACCATAGTTATCGATAGTTGCCCCAAGCTCTGTTTCTGTGCAACGCTCTCTAGCTACGATGACACCGTCATGATCGATATCATTTAAATCGTAAACCTGCTTAGTCGGCGTGTCCATTGATACAGTATCACGCATTGAACAGCCACCTAATATGGCTAAACTCAATATTATAATTAAGGTTTTCATTGCGGTACTCCTCCTTCGTAATCTCGTTCACCTTGCCATACATCTGGGCGAGTCACTCTTAATGAATCAAGTAATTGCCCTGTCGCATTGAGAATGCGGTATTGCGACACTATTTGGTCATATTCAGAGACTAAATAATCCTTTCTTGCTTCAAATAATTCATTTTCGGTATCGAGCAAATCCAGTAATGTACGTTGACCTAAATTGAACTGTTGGCTATAGGCTACTTGCGTGTCTTTAGCTGCAATAACGTGGTCACGAATATACATTTTTTGCGGTGTTAATAGCTCATATGCATTCCAAGCTAAGTTAACCCCTTCAACGACTTGTCTATGCGCACGTTGACGGATCTCTTTTGCTTCACCTATTTTATAGGCTGCTTCTTTTTCTCGGGCCAAATCACGGCCACCCGCAAATAGGTTGTACTTAACTCTGATCATGGCAACGAGATCGTTACTATGGCCACCAACATTGTTACTTGATAACAATGAGTAACCGTCTTCACCGTCAAGATCGTTATTCCAATTACCATCAAGCTCTAAGGTAAACTTAGGGTAATAATTTGATTGAGCCGAATCTTTTTCATTCTCAGCGGCATGAATGTCACTTGAGGCTGATTTAAGGATCGGGTGATTATCTTGCGCCATCATCACACTGGTGCTGAGGTCGCTTGGTAACATATCGGCATCAGGCACTGGAACGATCATATCTTCAGGCTCTTGCTCCACAATGCGAACGAACTGTGATCTGGCATCATAGAAATTATTGCGAGCAGAAATCACATTGGCATTCGCACGTGCTAAACGGCCGGTGATTTGAGATAGATCTGCCGTTGAGCTTAATCCTGAATCGGTTCTTTGTTTAATCTGATCATATATATCTTTATGGCTTTCGAGGTTTTTCTCAGCCAAGGTGAGCACTTGTTCACTGCGGATGTAGTTGGTGTATACCTTAACCACATCAAGCGCCATATCTTCGGCTGCCGCAAATAATGCCCATTGCTCTGCACTGGCTTCAAAGCTATATCTATCAACTTCGCTGCTGGTATAAAAACCGTCAAATAGCATTTGTTTAATACTAAAACCGGCTTCACCTCGTTCTAGCTCAATAACACCGTCATCATCGACGTCACCTTGGCCTGCACGGCGACGAGTCGATGGGCTGTTAGTTTGCTCCCATCCGTAACCACCAGAAATATCGACGGTAGGCATGTAACCTGCAACAGCTTGGTTAACTTGCTCTTCTCGTGCTTTAAAGCGATTAAATGCGATCCGTATTTCAGGATTTGTATCTAATGTGTGCGCTACTGCTTGCTCTAACGTTTGGCTATAAGCCGACGCGGGCAATATTAGTGCGCCAACGGCGAGTGCAATGGCACTACGTCTTACCTGCCGCATTATGCTGCTGTCCATGTTAACCCCTCCAGGTCGTTTTTTATAAGGCTTCAACGCTCTCTGAGCGCCGTATCTTTAGCCCGTAATATTGGATTAAGTATGTACTCTAAAACAGATCTCTGCCCAGTAATCACATCAACCGAGGTTAACATCCCTGGTATGATAGGCATTTCCGTGCCATCGTCCTTTGTTAAGCTAGAAAACTCCGTTCTAACTTTTACAATATAGAAACTATTGCCCTCTTCATCTTGTGTAGTATCAGCACTAATATGCTCTACAACCCCATTTAACCCACCATATCGAGTGAAGTCATAAGCGGTGATTTTGACTACTGCCGGAAGGCCCGGATGTAAGAATGCGATGTCTTTGGGGATAATCTTGGTTTCAATAAGCAGCTTGTCTTCTGAAGGAACAATTTCAATAATATCAACGCCAGGCTGTACAACACCGCCGAGCGTATTAATGTGAATCGTTTTAATGGTGCCGTTAACAGGGGAGGTGATTTCAGCTTTACTGACTTTGTCTTGTGCGCCAACTTGTGCTTCATTCATACGCGACAGCTTGGTTTGCATCTCATTTAACTGAGCCCGAGTATCCGCAGCAAAAATAAGCACAGTTTCTCTGCGCTTCAAAATGGCCTCATCCATGGTTGACTTCACTTTTGGGCGTAATAACCGTAATGAAGACAGCTCTCCTTGAATGTCGTTTACGACTCGCTGCAGCTTGAGCAGTTCAACTTCGGGAACAATCCCTTTATCTGCTAGTGGCCTCGTCAGCTCTAGTTCTCTAGAGACTAATTGGAAGCTTGTTGTGAGTGTTCTGATTTTAGAGGCTAACTCTTGGATCTCTTGATTTCGTTGTTGGATCTGTCTTGCTTGGATCTCGAGCTGGTTACTCAGGTTATCAATCCGACCTTGGTACTCTTCTCGTTGTCTCTTAGTGAGCTCCGGCTCATTATCTTCTAATAACTCAGGAAAAATTAGCACATGAGGTTGTATTTTTACTTGCTCTCTCCAGTCAGTGCCGATATTAGAAATAGTGATACTGTTCAACTCGGTTTTTAAACGGATGACATTGGATAGTAAACTATTAACCTCTTGCTCTTGCTGGGCAAAGTCAGATTTAAAGCGTGTTGCATCAATGCGTGCAAGTGCTTGTCCCTTGGTCACCATAAAGCCTTCTTGCACGTACATATCTTGCAATATGCCGCCATCTAAGCTCTGTATTATCTGGATTTGAGAAGAGGGAATGACTTTTCCCATTCCTGTCGTGACTTGATCCAACTCAGCAAAGTAGGCCCAAATCAAAAATGTGACGGCGAGCGATGCAAGCGCCCATATGGTTAATCGATGGCTGGTCGGTGCATCGGCCATCATGGCGCCATAAACATCGTCAACCATGTCTAAGTCTTGTGAAGTTAAATGCTTACTCATTTATTTACCGCTCCTGCAAGCAAGCCTTCATTTAGCTTTTTAAGTACATCAGCTTTAGCACCGTCGGCAACAATGTGGCCGCGGTCTAATACGATAATGCGGTCAACCAAATTCAATAAGTGCATTTTGTGGGTAATAAGCAATAGCGTTCGGTCTTTACTGACATTGTGCATAGCTTGAATAAACTGTTTTTCAGCTCTAGCGTCTAAACTGGCCGTTGGTTCATCCATTAATAATACCGGGGGATCGTTCAGCGTTGCTCGTGCTAATGCAATGGTCTGTCGTTGACCACGAGAAAGCTCTCTGCCTCCTTCACCCACTTGTTGATCGAGCCCTTCGGATTCTAGATTAGTAAACAAGTTAACCCCCGATAACTGTACGGCCCTAATCAGCTGATGTTCGGTAACTTGTCGTGTTCCAAAGAGGATGTTGTCGCGAATGGTGCCGTGAAACAAAGTAATATCTTGCGGTAAATAACCGAAGTTACGTCGTAGATCACTTGGGTGTATTTGAGCTGAATCTAGGCCGTCGTATGTGAGACTGCCCTTGCTAGGCTGAAAAAGTCCAACCAGCACTTTAGCGAGAGTACTTTTACCTGAACCATTACGGCCTATTATTGCAATCCGTTCGCCAGGTTCAATTTTTATTGATAATGGATGAAGTATTGGCCGTTCTGAATTTGGATAGCTAAATGCTAAGTGGTCCGCACTAATTTGGCCTTGTAATCGCTGTCTGCTAACGAGATGACCTTTGTTTTCAAACTCACTCTCTTGAGCCATGATTTCATTAAGTTGACGCAGTGCACTGGCAGTTTGGTTGCCTCGTGTCATTAATCCTGCTAACTGCGCCATAGGGGATATTGCGCGACTGGATAAGATCACGGCTGCAATGATGCCACCCATAGAGATTAGATTGTCTGCTACACGATAGACACCTAATATTACGACGAAAATAACAGAAGTCTGCACCACGAATGTCGCGACATTCGTGACTGAAGTTGAAATCTTTTTAGATTTTAACTGCCAGCTAGCGGTATGCCCGATCATCTGTTGCCAACTTTTTTGAACTAAGCCTTCGGCACCACTTGATTTGATAGACTCTAGTGATGAAAGTGACTCGATAAGATGACCATGTTTTAAGCCTGAGAATTTATTACTTTCTTCTATTGCCGCTTTTAGTTTTGGCTGCATAATCAAGGTGTAAGCAATAATTATAAAACTACCGACCAATGGAATAAGCGCAAGATCACCTGCGACTAGGTAGATAATGGTCAAAAAGAATAGCGCAAAGGGCAGATCGACTAATGTGGTAATGGTGGCAGAGGTGAGAATATCTCGAATACTGTCAAATTCTCCGAGTTGCTTGGCCATACCGCCCACACTTGGCGAACGTTTTTCTAATGGAATCCCGACGGCCTTTGCGAACAGTTGCGAGGAGACGATAATATCGACTTTCTTACCCGCGACATCGATTAAGTAACTGCGTAACTGACGCATTACCAAGTCAAAGATATAAGCTATGCCCGCACCTATCGCTAATACCCATAAAGAATTAAATGCTAAGTTAGGCACGACTTTGTCGTATACATTCATAATAAATAGTGGCGACACCAGTGCGAATAAGTTGACTAATACTGATGCGATTAAGGCGTCACGATAAATTGGGGCAGAGTCTTTAAGTGTCTGTAATAGCCAGTGAGATTTGTTCTCGTGAAGGTGGACATCAAAGCCCATATCGCCACGATACTCCTGTTTAACAAGAAACAAGTAGCCCACATAAAGCGCTTCGAGCTCTTCAATTGACAGTGTTTCTTCACCGCCGGTTTCAGGTAACTGGATAATCGCTTTATCGTGCTCAACATCTAGCTCTCGAAGTAGGCAGGCTTTTTTATCTTTCAGCAGCAAAATACACGGCAGTAAAATTGGCGTTATTTCATTGAGTCCCTTACGGGATAGCTTAGCTGCTAAACCTGCTCGGCTGGCTGCTTGAGGCAGTAGCTCTGGTGTTAGGACATGCCCTTGCATAGGCAGGCCTGCCGCCAGAGAGTCGCTGGAGCAAGGGCTACCGAAGTATTCAGTAAGTAAAACTAAACTGTCTAGCAATGGATCAACAATAACGCGCTGAGATGCTGAAATGGTCCATTGCTCAGTTTTCTTAGAAGCTGAAACTGTCACCTTGGGGACTTATCCTTAAGATTTTATTATGTATTGTTTGTTAGTATCGGTCATGATGGCCTATTTATCCACAGGCCATCATCCCACTAAGTGCTTAAGGTATGATCGTGAAACCTTGTGCCCAGAGTTCTTCATTTAGCGAGTCAGGCATATTGACAGCTGCTGGGGCTGCAGAGTCACCAGTAGAGGTACCTACAATTAATGGGCCCTCACCATTGCTGCCTAACAGCCCTGTAATTATTTGGGCCTCACTCGAGCCGAACTCGGTAAATAGGTCAACACCGTCGAGCACGATATGTTGATCGAAAACTCCATCGTTGTTGGTATCGATATTGATTGAGGTACTCCCGTTTTCATCAGTAAAGCTGATGTACTGCGAAAGTTCATTGACCGTATCTCCTTGAAGAATATCACTTAGGTCAAGCTTATCTTCCAACAGGCTAAAGTCGGTAATGTGGTCGGTAGTCTCTGTACCGTCGACGGAGTTAGCACTCCAAACAAAGGTATCTTCTCCATCGCCGCCGGTCATGGTGTCATTGCCCAAGCCACCAATCATTGTGTCGTCTCCGAGGCCACCAATTAAGGTGTCGTTACCTAGACCACCAATTAAAGTGTCATTACCGCCCTGGCCGAAGAGAATGTCGTTACCTTCATTACCATTGAGAGTATCAATGCCGTCATGGGTTTGAGACACATCAAACATGGCTGTATTAACAGAAATAAAGGCATGAATATCCTGTACTGAGACTTCGTTAGCTTCGACGTTAGTTTCTTGAGCAACCAGTTTTTGCAGAGCTGTAAAGCCTTGACCATCAATGCCAGTAAATTGGGTTAAATCACCAAAAATAATGTCATTACCTAAGCCTCCGGTTGTTTGGTCATCTCCTTGTAATAGGTTAGTTTCAGACCCAAGTATAACGCTAGCTAAATTATCGACACTAATTTTAGCCCTAACTTGTCCATCACTGTCGTATTGAATTAAATCAGCTGCATTTAAGTCATTTTTAATACCAACAGCCTCGACGATAGATAGCCCATTTAATAAGTTAAATGCAGCTTGAGGATTACCGCCTGCGTTATGTTTGCCGTCAGTAATGAAGTAAGTAATATTGTTTCCAGCATTACTTGTCACATCGTTGCTGCTAAACCAATCTCTTGCAGCATTAAATGCATCAACATAGTCTGTACTGCCACCATTGGTAATCGCGTTCCAAGCTGCATCGGTGCCAGATTCTAGTGCGCTGATATCTAGATCTTTAATATCTACAGAAAGACTTAATACAGCAGACCCTGAAAAATCAATTACAGCGACGTTAACTACCCCAGAATTTAGCCCTGATGCAGATGCAAGAAGTGTTTTAAATACTTCAATCAATTGCTCTTTGGCTGCATTTACAGCTGTTGTTCCCATGCTACCAGAGGAATCAAGAATAAAGGCGATGTTGTAGTTTTCACCTGGAACAATTTGTAAGCCCGTTGTGTCACTGACTATTATGTCGTGGTCGTCACCGCCTTGGATGTCATTGTCACCGTCAGTCCCAGATACAAAGCCATAATCTCGTGTAGGCAAAATATCAAAGTAAACGGTTGCGGTATCAGTTAAGCCACTTGGATCGGTAATGGTGTATTCATAACTAGCAGAACCCGTATAGCCTACATCTGGGGTAAACAAAATATTGCCATTTACATCCAGTGATACGCTGCCATGCTCGGCATTGTCCACGCTTTGAATCGTAATTAGATCGCCATCAACATCGCTATCATTGGCAAGTATGTCTGCTGCATTAAAGGTGTACGGTGTATCTTCGAGTACTATTATACCGTTAGCTACAATCTGATCTCCTAGTGGAGTGTAACTACCAATTTGCTGGTTAGTATTATCAAACTGACCAAGTTCAATATTTAGTTCGTAAGCTCCCCCTTGATCCCAATAGATGATTTCAATGGAATGTGCGCCAGCGGTATCGATATCGAAATAAATATGGCCACTGTCACCTGGATAACGGGTACTTGATGCCTGGTTCTTAGATACCTCAGCAACCACCACTCCATCAATTACAATAGAGTAGCCGTCGTCTGCAGTGACTTTTAGACCATATGTTCCAACATCAAGTTGTACTGCACCTTGCATGTGCAGTATGGCGTCAGAACTGTTGCCTGGATCGTTACTCAGGCTCGCGGCGTCACTACCGAGAAAATCTTGTAAGCTAGTCCCTGTACCTAGATTACCCCCGCCTTTTGCATAATTAAGGCTTGTGGCAAAGAAAGATGCATCTGCATCATTACTGTTGATAAAGCTGCGAACCTGACCCACAGACGATAGGTTGCCACCATCAGTACCATCATTGTAGCTGTAGTACGTAGCGCTTAAGCCAATGCCAAAGTAGTCATCCGTCGCAACTGGAGGCTCGTTAACATTTGTTAATTCTATATTGACCGTTGCTGTATCTGTAAGCCCTGTTAAATCGGTGGCAACAACATTTAGGGTAAAGACACCTAGATCCGCATCATCAATGTCTTTATTGAGGGATATTTCACCAGTGTCGGCATCGATTGTGAATACGCCATCAGTCAATGTGCCGTTAGAAAAGCTGTAACTTAGGTTATCATTAGTATCTGGATCGTCGGCAATCACTGAACCGACTAGAGTGCCGCTACTACTTCCTTCAGGCTTAAATCCAAAGTCATAGTTATCGACATTTGCCGAATCTCCCTCAATATCAGTACCTGACCTAAACTCTGGCGCTGAATCTCCTTCGGTGACGGTAATTGTAAGTACCGCTGTTGCACCAGTATTAGTGGTATAGGTGATATCAGGGACTTGACCATTCCAATTAGTATTAGGGACAAATATGTAGCTACCATCCGACTCTAAAGCAAAGCGACCTTCATTAATGATAATGAATGTTGCATTGGTGGTATAGCTTTGGCCTGAAACAGTAAAGCTAGTTACAGTGAAATTACTATCAGGATCAATATCATTGGTTAGTACATTACCCGTAGCAATTGAGCCTTCTGCAATGGTGGCAAAGTCATCAACAGGATCTGAGTAATCAACGACTGATACTGTCAGGCTTGATTGCGCAGTGGCTCCTAAAGCATCAACACCCAGAATACTTATACCACTGATAACTAGGTTTTCAGTGTTCACATTGTGAGGGAAGTTTTCTAGCAACTCGGCAGTTACTGTGACACTTCCCTGCTCGCCGCTTTCAATTCTTGCCCAGTTTAGTGTTAAACGAATAGACTCTTTACCTTGGAATGTACCTATAAGCTGTCCTGATTCATTTAACGACCAGGAAATATTAGCATTAACACCAGAGACTTGAATTGCATCTGTATCTCCAAATTGGAATGCTGTAATAGATTCACTGCCTGACTGGAAGCGTAAAGATTGTGTATCTGACTCACTCCCATCATTATTTAAATCTACTTCGCTCAATAGAGAAAGCGCATTTTGGGTTAATGCTACAGGTGCGCTTACAGGCGTAACAGGTGCGTCTAGGGCAATATCGATAATCCCGGTGCTGCTATCTCCATCACTATCAGTAACCGTCACGTCAATTTCTAAGTTTACATCTTCAGTTGAGCTAACGATGTTTTCAGCCGAAGTACCGGTAAACTGGAAGTTGTCATTGCCATCAGCAGGACTTGTTGAAAGTTCAATATAACTAATTGAACCTAAGTTGCTAATGAGTCCACCACTGGCAATGTCACCCTCTCCGAGCAGATTTCCATCAGCATCGTAAGCTTTATAATGTATAAGGTTAGCCCCGTCGAACTGGACGGATGCGGATGCCACATCATTGGCATAATCAATAACAAGGTTCTCTCCTTGATCAACGGCAGCATTTTGTACACCAAAGCCATTAGTGTTGCCATTTACTGAAGAAGATACTCCCCCTGAGCTTGATGTCAGGGTAAATGCCATCTCATTGCCTTGAGCTACATCATTAATATCATTATTGATATCGTAGCTAGTGCCGTTATAGGAAACATATACGGCAGGTGTATTGCCACCCACACCGCCAGCCATATTGACTATGGTTACGCTTTCAAGCTGATCAATAGATTGAGTAAGATTTAGTTGATAGTTGTCGTTATTTGGATCCATTGATAACGTGAAGATTACAGATTGATTCGCATTACTGGCATCATATGTAGAGGGGTTGCCACTTATATCGGAATAAGCAATAAGAATGCTTGGATCGCTAGGGTCAACAAAGTAGAAGATCGTTAAGCCATTCGATGTCATGCCTGAATCTGCAAATGTAATTGTAGAGCCATTCCAGCCAGCAATATTAGCACTCAGATCGGCGCTATAATCTTGATCTGCCCCATCAGTTGTTAATAGGCCTGTGTATATTCCCGCGGCGTTAGTGCCGGTAATATCTGATGGTGTTAGAGTCAGTTCAGCATCGATAACATTTACTTCGACAGTTCCAGATGCGACGGCACCATTACCGTCAGTAGCTATGACTTCTATACCGTTAACGACGAGTGAATCAACGGCGACACCATGAGGTAAATTGTCTAATAAAGTGACTGATACCGTCACTGAACCAGTATCCCCTGCTGCAATCGTAGTGCCTGATAAGCTAAGTTGTAAGATGGGTGAACCATCTAGACTACCGATTAAATTACCAGAGCTATCAACCGTCCAAGTTAAGTTTCCATCAAGTCCTGTCACACCGATATTAGCCAAACTACCAAAAGCAAACAAGCTCACAGCGGCAACACCAGCTGTAAAGTTCAAGCCATTCGAATCTGAATCTGTAGCACTACCAATCGTATCTGAGTCATCAACTGTGAGGGAGGTGGAATTCCCTCCAGAAACATTTGGCATTACGGTGATGTTGACCGTACCGGTGTCGATGTCACCATCTGCGTCAGTCGCGATGTAATCAAAGGTGACAGGGCCGTAATAGTTGTCTGTCGGCTCAAAGGTCATGCTGCCGTTATCGGCGATCACCACGGTGCCGTTAGCAACCGCAATGTTTTGTGCCAGACCGGTGAGGGTCACGCCATTGATCGATTGATAGCGAGGCCGCCATCCGGTGCCACATCGTTACCGAGTAAGTTCAGTGCCACACTGCCATCTTCAAGTACGGTGTAGCCGTCGTCACCAGCAGTGACGCCTTCGTCGTTATTGGTGACGGTGATGTTGACCGTACCGGTGTCGATGTCACCATCTGCGTCAGTCGCGATGTAATCAAAGGTGACAGGGCCGTAATAGTTGTCTGTCGGCTCAAAGGTCATGCTGCCATCGGCGGCAATATTCACCACGCCGTTAGTGACGGTAATACTCTGTGCTTGACCGGTGAGGGTCACGCCATTGATCGATTGATAGCGAGGCCGCCATCCGGTGCCACATCGTTACCGAGTAAGTTCAGTGCCACACTGCCATCTTCAAGTACGGTGTAGCCGTCGTCGCCAGCAGTGACGCCTTCGTCGTTATTGGTGACGGTGATGTTGACCGTACCGGTGTCGATGTCACCATCTGCGTCAGTCGCGATGTAATCAAAAGTCACCGGGCCGTAATAGTTGTCTGTCGGCTCAAAGGTCATGCTGCCATCGGCGGCAATATTCACCACGCCGTTAGTGACGGTAATACTCTGTGCTTGACCGGTGAGGGTCACGCCATTGATCGATTGATAGCGAGGCCGCCATCCGGTGCCACATCGTTACCGAGTAAGTTCAGTGCCACACTGCCATCTTCAAGTACGGTGTAGCCGTCGTCGCCAGCAGTGACGCCTTCGTCGTTATTGGTGACGGTGATGTTGACCGTACCGGTGTCGATGTCACCATCTGCGTCAGTCGCGATGTAATCAAAGGTGACAGGGCCGTAATAGTTGTCTGTCGGCTCAAAGGTCATGCTGCCGTTATCGGCGATCACCACGGTGCCGTTAGCAACCGCAATGTTTTGTGCTTGACCGGTGAGGGTCACGCCATTGATCGATTGGATAGCGAGGCCGCCATCCGGTGCCACATCGTTACCGAGTAAGTTCAGCAGTGCCACACTGCCATCTTCACCATCTGCGTCACGGTGTAGCCGTCGTCGTCGGCTCAAAGGTCATGCAGTGACGCCTTCGTCGTTATTGGTGACGGTGATGTTGACCGTACTTCGGTGTCGATGTCACCATCGATGTGCGTCAGTCGCGATGTAATCAAAGGTGACAGGGCCGTAATAGTTGTCTGTCGGCTCAAAGGTCATGCTGCCATTATCGGCGATCACCACGGTGCCGTTAGCAACCGCAATTTTGTGCTTGACCGGTGAGGGTCACGCCATTGATCGATTGATAGCGAGGCCGCCATCCGGTGCCACATCGTTACCGAGTAAGTTCAGTGCCACACTGCCATCTTCAAGTACGGTGTAGCCGTCGTCGCCAGCAGTGACGCCTTCGTCGTTATTGGTGACGGTGATGTTGACCGTACCGGTGTCGATGTCACCATCTGCGTCAAAAGGTGCGTCAGTCGCGATGTAATCAAAGGTGACAGGGCCGTAATAGTTGTCTGTCGGCTCAAAGGTCATGCTGCCATCGGCGGTGAACCGCCACCGGTTCACCACGCCGTTAGTGACCGTAATCATGTGCCGTTATCGGCTTGACCGGTGAGGGTCACGCCATTGATCGATTGATAGCGAGGCCGCCATCCGGTGCCACATCGTTACCGAGTAAGTTCAGTGCCACACTGCCATCTTCAAGTACGGTGTAGCCGTCGTCGCCAGCAGTGACGCCTTCGTCGTTATTGGTGACGGTGATGTTGACCGTACCGGTGTCGATGTCACCATCTGCGTCAGTCGCGATGTAATCAAAAGTGACAGGGCCGTAATAGTTGTCTGTCGGCTCAAAGGTCATGCTGCCGTCGGCGGCAATATTCACCACGCCGTTAGCCGTTACTCTGTGCTTGACCGGTGAGGGTCACGCCATTGATCGATTGGATAGCGAGGCCGCCATCCGGTGCCACATCGTTACCGAGTGTTTCAGGTCACACCGCCATCTTCCGAAGTAGTTCAGTGCCACTGCCATCTTCAAGTACGGTGTAGCCGTCGATAGCAGTGGCCGCCATCCGGTGCCACCATCGTTACGCGAGTAATCAAAAGTTCAGCTGCCGTTATCGCCACCACCGCCGTTATCTTCCAGACCGGTGAGTCACGCCATTGATCGGTGGATAGCCCGCCATCGGTGCCACATCGCAGTGACGCCTTCGTCGTTATTGGTGACGGTGATGTTGACCGTACCGGTGTCGATGTCACCATCTGCGTCAGTCGCGATGTAATCAAAAGTGACAGGGCCGTAATAGTTGTCTGTCGGCTCAAAGGTCATGCTGCCATCGGCGGCAATATTCACCACGCCGTTAGTGACGGTAATACTCTGTGCTTGACCGGTGAGGGTCACGCCATTGATCGATTGATAGCGAGGCCGCCATCCGGTGCCACATCGTTACCGAGTAAGTTCAGTGCCACACTGCCATCTTCAAGTACGGTGTAGCCGTCGTCACCAGCAGTGACGCCTTCGTCGTTATTGGTGACGGTGATGTTGACCGTACCGGTGTCGATGTCACCATCTGCGTCAGTCGCGATGTAATCAAAGGTGACAGGGCCGTAATAGTTGTCTGTCGGCTCAAAGGTCATGCTGCCGTTATCGGCGATCACCACGGTGCCGTTAGCAACCGCAATGTTTTGTGCCAACCGGTGTTTTCGATTGGATAGCCCGCCATCCGGTGCCGGTGGTGTAGGTCGTCACGCCATTGGTCGGTGATGTTGGATAGCGAGGCCAGGGCCATCCGGTGCCACATCGTTACCGCCGTTAGTAAGTTACACCGGTGCCACACTTGCCATCTTCGTTACCGAGTAAGTCCAGTGCCACACTGCCATCTTCAAGTACGGTGTAGCCGTCGTCGCCAGCAGTGACGCCTTCGTCGTTATTGGTGACGGTGATGTTGACCGTACCGGTGTCGATGTCACCATCTGCGTCAGTCGCGATGTAATCAAAGGTGACAGGGCCGTAATAGTTGTCTGTCGGCTCAAAGGTCATGCTGCCGTTATCGGCGATCACCACGGTGCCGTTAGCAACGCAATCACCGGTGACGGTCACCGTTAGCAACCCGCAATGTTTCTGCTTGACCGGTGAGGGTCACCGCCACCATTGATCGATTGGTGATAATAGTTGTGAGGCCGCCCATCCGGTGCCGTTACATCGTTACCGGTGAGTAAGTTCAGTGCCACACTGCCATCTTCAAGTACGGTGTAGCCGTCGTCACCAGCAGTGACGCCTTCGTCGTTATTGGTGACGGTGGATGTTGACCGTACCGGTGTCGATGTCACCATCTGCGTCAGTCGCGATGTAATCAAAAGTCACCGGGCCGTAATAGTTGTCTGTCGGCTCAAGGTCATGCTGCCGTTATCGGCGATCACCACGGTGCCGTTAGCAACCGCAATGTTTTGTGCCAGACCGGTGAGGGTCACGCCATTGATCGATTGGATAGCGAGGCCGCCATCCGGTGCCACATCGTTACCGGTCAGTTCAGTGCCACACCGCCATCTTCAAGTACGGTGTAAGCAGTGACGCCTTCGTCGTTATTGGTGACGGTGATGTTGACCGTACCGGTGTCGATGTCACCATCTGCGTCAGTCGCGATGTAATCAAAAGTCACCGGGCCGTAATAGTTGTCTGTCGGCTCAAAGGTCATGCTGCCATCGGCGGCAATATTCACCACGCCGTTAGTGACGGTAATACTCTGTGACCGGTGAGGGTCACGCCATTGATCGATTGATAGCGAGGCCGCCATCCGGTGCCACATCGTTACCGAGTAAGTTCAGTGCCACACTGCCATCTTCAAGTACGGTGTAGCCGTCGTCGCCAGCAGTGACGCCTTCGTCGTTATTGGTGACGGTGATGTTGACCGTACCGGTGTCGATGTCACCATCTGCGTCAGTCGCGATGTAATCAAAAGGTCACCGCAATGGCCGTAATAGTTGTCTGTCGGCTCAAAGGTCATGCTGCCGTTATCGGCGATCACCACGGTGCCGTTAGCAACCGCAATGTTTTGTGCCAGACCGGTGAGGGTCACGCCATTGATCGATTGATAGCGAGGCCGCCATCCGGTGCCACATCGTTACCGAGTAAGTTCAGTGCCACACTGCCATCTTCAAGTACGGTGTAGCCGTCGTCACCAGCAGTGACGCCTTCGTCGTTATTGGTGACGGTGATGTTGACCGTACCGGTGTCGATGTCACCATCTGCGTCAGTCGCGATGTAATCAAAGGTGACAGGGCCGTAATAGTTGTCTGTCGGCTCAAAGGTCATGCTGCCATCGGCGGCAATATTCACCACGCCGTTAGTGACGGTAATACTTTTGTGCCAGACCGGTGAGGGTCACGCCATTGATCGGTTGATAGCGAGGCCGCCATCCCGTTCAGTAGCCATCTTCAGTAAGCCGTCGTCACCAGCAGAGTGACGCCTTCGTCGTTATTGGTGACGGTGATGTTGACTGCCGGTGTCGATGTCACCATCTGCGTCAGTCGCGATGTAATCAAAAGGGGCCGTGAGTCTGGGCTCAAAGGTCATGCTGCCGTTATCGCCGTTAGCAACGGTAATATTGATAGCGAGGGTGCACGCCGTTAGCCCGTTTGACCGGCGATCACCATTGACGATTGTGCCGCCATCCGCAGCACACGTTACCGCAATTCAGTTTGTGCCATTGATCGATTGGATCGCGAGGCCGCCATCCGGTGCCACATCGTTACCGAGTAAGTTCAGTGCCACACTGCCATCTTCAAGTACGGTGTAGCCGTCGTCGCCAGCAGTGACGCCTTCGTCGTTATTGGTGACGGTGATGTTGACCGTACCGGTGTCGATGTCACCATCTGCGTCATCGCGATGTAATCAAAGTCACCGGGCCGTAATAGTTGTCTGTCGGCTCAAAGGTCATGCTGCCGTTATCGGCGATCACCACGGTGCCGTTAGCAACCGCAATGTTTTTGTGCCAGACCGGTGAGGGTCACGCCATTGATCGATTTGATCGCGAGGCCGCCATCCGGTGCCACATCGTTACCGAGTAAGTTCAGTGCCACACTGCCATCTTCGTACGGTGTAGCCGTCGTCGCCAGCAGTGACGCCTTCGTCGTTATTGGTGATTTGTGATGTTGACCGTACCGGTGTCGATGTCACCATCTGCGTCAGTCGCGATGTAATCAAAAGTCACCGGGCCGTAATAGTTGTCTGTCGGCTCAAAGGTCATGCTGCCGTTATCGGCGATCACCACGGTGCCGTTAGCAACCGCAATGTTTTGTGCTTGACCGGTGAGGGTCACGCCATTGATCGATTGATAGCGAGGCCGCCATCCGGTGCCACATCGTTACCGAGTAAGTTCAGTGCCACACCGCCATCTTCAAGTACGGTGTAGCCGTCGTCGCCAGCAGTGACGCCTTCGTCGTTATTGGTGACGGTGATGTTGACCGTACCGGTGTCGATGTCACCATCTGCGTCAGTCGCGATGTAATCAAAGTCACCGGGCCGTAATAGTTGTCTGTCGGCTCAAAGGTCATGCTGCCGTTATCGGCGATCACCACGGTGCCGTTAGCAACCGCAATGTTTTGTGCCAGACCGGTGAGGGTCACGCCATTGATCGATTGATCGCGAGGCCGCCATCCGGTGCCACATCGTTACCGAGTAAGTTCAGTGCCACACCATCATCTTCAAACGGTGTAGCCGTCGTCGCCAGCAGTGACGCTCTCGTCGTTATTGGTGACGGTGATGTTGACCGTACCGGTGTCGATGTCACCATCTGCGTCAGTCGCGATGTAATCAAAAGTCACCGGGCCGTAATAGTTGTCTGTCGGCTCAAAGTCAAATGCTGCCATCGGCGATCACCACGGTGCCGTTAGCAACCGCAATGTTTTGTGCCAGACCGGGCGCCATTGATCGATTGGATAGCGATCCATCCGGTGCCACATCGTTGCTAAGTTCAGCCACGCCATCTTCAAGTACGGTGTAGCCGTCGTCGCCAGCAATGACGGTTTGTTGGAGTCCAATTCCAGTTATCATTTGGATGAAGGGAACGCTGCCATGTTATCATTTGATCCATCTTCATTGATAACGAGAGAGCCGCCTTCAAGTGCTACCGTACTGCCAGCGGTAACCGTTTGGCCATCGACTTCAAAGCTAACCACGGTTAAATCGCTGTCGTTATTCAACACCATCGTTATCTAATACGTTGCCAGTGGCAAATCGCCATTCGTTCGTCAGGGATATTCCAGTTTGGCTGAAGGTGTAAGAGCCATCGTTGATAACGAGAGCCGCCTTCAAGTGCTACCGTACTGGCTAATAGACTAGCGTCATCAACAGGCGTGACATTCGTTATCTAATACGGCCAGTGGCAACGCCATCTTCGTCGATAGTTTGCTGTCGAGCCTGTATTGGGTCGTGTAGCCTGTATTGTGTGTATGTAATGACAGGAACGCTGCCATTCCAGTTTTCATTTGGGGTGAAGGTGTAGAGCCATCTTCATTGATAACGAGAGCCACTATCGAGTTCTACCGTACTGCCAGCGGTAACCGTTTGGCCATCGACTTCAAAGCTAACCACGGTTGAATCGCTGTCTACATCAGCATCGTTATCTAACACATTGCCAGTGGCAACGCTGTCTTCGTCGATAGTTTGGCTGTCGTTTGCTAATACACTGGCGTCATCTACTGGCGTGACTTCAATCGTGAGTGTTGCTGTTGAGCCCGTATTCGTTGTGTATGTAATGACAGGGACATTGCCATTCCAGTTATCATTTGGAGTGAAGGTGTAAGAGCCATCTGCATTGATAACGAGAGCCGCCTTCAAGTGCTACCGTACTGCCAGCGGTAACCGTTTGGCCATCGACTTCAAAGCTAACCACGGTTAGATCGCTGTCTACATCAGCATCGTTATCTAACACATTGCCAGTGGCAACGCTGTCTTCGTCGATAGTTTGGCTGTCGTTGGCTAATAGACTAGCGTCATCAACAGGCGTGACTTCAAGGGTCAGTGTTGCTGTTGAGCCTGTATTGGTCGTGTATGTAATGACAGGAACGCTGCCATTCCAGTTTTCATTTGGGGTGAAGGTGTAGAGCCATCTTCATTGATAACGAGAGCCACTATCGAGTTCTACCGTACTGCCAGCGGTAACCGTTTGGCCATCGACTTCAAAGCTAACCACGGTTAAATCGCTGTCGACATCACCATCGTTATCTAATACGTTGCCAGTGGCAATGCCATCTTCGTCGATAGTTTGACTGTCGTTGGCTAATACACTGACGTCATCAACTGGCGTCACTTCAATCGTGAGTGTCGCTGTTGAGCCCGTGTTGGTCGTGTAAGTAATGACAGGGACATTGCCATTCCAGTTATCATTTGGGGTGAAGGTGTAAGAGCCATCAGCATTGATCACTAATGAGCCACCATCGAGTTCTACCGTACTGCCAGCGGTAACCGTTTGGCCATCGACTTCAAAGCTAACCACGGTTAAATTGCTGTCTACATCACCATCGTTATCTAATACATTGCCAGTGGCAATGCCATCTTCGTCGATAGTTTGGCTGTCGTTGGCTAATAGACTAGCGTCATCAACAGGCGTGACTTCAAGGGTCAGTGTTGCTGTTGAGCCTGTATTGGTCGTGTATGTAATGACAGGAACGCTGCCATTCCAGTTATCATTTGGGGTGAAGGTGTAAGAGCCATCAGCATTGATCACTAATGAGCCACCATCGAGTTCTATCGTACTGCCAGCGGTAACCGTTTGGCCATCGACTTCAAAGCTAACCACGGTTAAATCGCTGTCTACATCAACATCGTTATCTAATACATTGCCAGTAGCAACGTTGTCTTCGTCGATAGTTTGGCTGTCGTTGGCTAATAGACTAGCGTCATCAACAGGCGTGACTTCAAGGGTCAGTGTTGCTGTTGAGCCTGTATTGGTGGTGTATGTAATGACAGGAACGCTGCCATTCCAGTTATCATTTGGAGTGAAGGTGTAAGAGCCATCTTCATTGATAACTAAAGATCCGCCATCGAGTTCTACCGTGGTACCAGCAGTAAGGCTTTGACCGTTAACTTCAAAACTCACGACGGTAAGAGCGTCATCACCATCTGCATCATTATCGAGGACGTTTCCGGTAGCGATACCATCTTCAGTAATTGAATTACTATCATTGACTAATATAGAGGGGATATTATCAACACTAAGATCGATATCTCTTGTTTCTGTAAACTGAGCCTGGTCAGCGCCAGCAGTGGTAAAACCTGACGCTGCAATGGTTTCGTTTGCACTTCTTGAGACTGAGAGGAAACCTGAACTTCCTCCATTACCTCCATTGCTATTACCTGCTGCTGTATCAGGCCCCTCAGTTGGGTCTTCGCCAGATGCGATAAGGGCTTGAATTTCTGCAATCTCATCTAAAGCAGTATCACTTGAAACATTTTCTTCAGCAGGGCTAGCTGATAGGGAATTAGTCGTTTCAGTATTTGATGATATAAGGCTGCCATCGTCAAACTGAATTTCAACAAAGCTATCTTCAGGCACAGATAAGAGAGTACCTTCAGGGATCAATTCACCTACCGCCACTTGTTTTTCTGTACCATTTACGGTGGCAGTTACTGTGCCTGTAAGGTTTTGAATATGACCAGCCTGTGTTGTTATAATCGACTTCATTGTCTTGCTCCCAACTGTAAACAGTATTAACTACACTTTTTTACAGCTTAAATGTTTCAAAAAAACTACCCCTGATTAACGAATGTTATAGAAGCAATCGTTATTGGTCAATTTTTTGACGCTTTATGTTGTGTAAATTGATTGTGATTGAGTATTATTCGAAAGGGTTAGTAGTGCAAGAACAGAAAAAGGCCACTAGATATAGTGGCCTTGTTAGATAACGGATGAACCGAACTGACTAATTAAAACTTTTGACTGAATATTAAGGAATGATATTTCCTTGGTCGATTTGTTCATATGGAGGGATGAAAGTATCGTTCGGATCGACAATTAGAGCCTCATCAGCGATGAGTCCTGCAATAATTACAGATTCGTCGGAACTGCCATAAATACTCGATAGATTGATACCATCTAAGATGATAGTCACTCCGTCTCCACCTGCTATTCCGTCGGCATCAATAATGATGGTGGTATTGCCACCGGTAAAATCAAAGGAGAAGAAATCTTCTAAGTTTCCGCTTTCCTCTCCAACTAATAATCCGCTTAGGTCGAGTACATCGATTTCGTTGTTGAAGTTGTAAACGTTATCAATGCTACCATCAGCACTATCGAGTTCCCAAACGAAGAAATCTCGCTCACCATCATCAACGCCATTGAGTGCACCACCGTCCAAACTATCACTACCTTGGCCCCCAGAGAGATAATCTCTACCTATCCCTCCTACTAAGGTGTCACTGCCTGTGCCGCCGATGAGAATATCATTGCCTTCACCACCTTCAATATCGTCATTGCCAGAGCCCCCAATGAGTTCGTCATTACCAGCAAGACCTTTTAAGATATCAATGCCTTCGCGGCCGAAAATACGGTCGTCTAAATTGGCCCCTGTAAGCGAGTCAGAATTGGTACTACCAAATAGCAGATTATTGATATTGTCAGTTCCCACGACCGTGATGGAATCATCAGCTATTTGATCATGGGTAAAGACAGCTTCAACAAATCGGGCTTGGAAGTTACCACCATTGTCATCGAGATAAGTTATTCTCCATATATCATTGGCCGATAATGGGTTAGCCATAAGATAATCAGCTAACGATGTTGTTGTTGGGTCACCATTGCCATCAAGTAAAAAGATTGCGCTGTAATCAATTTCGGCTTTCATTAGGCCTGAATCAGCATCGAAGCTCCAAGTAATAACCCCATCAGCATCATTCTCTGGGATCACTTCAAAGACTGCGCTACCAATTGTTAATCTAACCGATACCTCATTTTCTCTAGCGTTACCTGCATTACCACCCTGCTCTGAGACTGGTACTGGGAAAGCAAATGGCGCCTGTTGAAAATCAGTAAATAGCTGCAATGAACCACTTGCTGGATCTGAGTTCATCGCGTTGGCAAATAGCTCACTAATAACTAAGTCAGCATCTTGATCATTACCAGAGGTAAGTGGACTTGAACCATTACCAATTTGTACTGTTTGATCTGCCAAGCTGTTTGTAGGTACGGAGTGGATGATGAATTCACCATCAATAGAGTCACTACCTGAGTTCACTGTAAAAGTGAGTGACAAGTCAATTTGATAATCTACTTCTCCGTTATCTCCAGGAACGTAGATTAATGTTTCTAATTCAGCTGCACTAAGCCCTGGCGGGTTATCAAAATCAATTAAAGTGAGGGTGTTTTGACCATCGATCATATAGTAAATACTACCTAACTCAACGCTCGGGTCTAAGTTTGGTGTAAGTAGCACTAACGCTAAGTTAGTAATTGTTATTGTATCGTTTATATCTATATCAGTAGGTTTAGTCACAAGTAGTGGATAACCGCTTAGATAAGGGTCGGTAATCTCACTGACAGCGGCGGGAACCCAGATCTCTTTAGCAAACTCTCCTTCAATAGCATCATTTACGCCATTGATCGTAATGGTGACTATTTCAGTGTCATATGCACCATTTAAATCGGTAGCCGTTACATTAAAACTGAGTGTAATGGATTCAGTAATCCCTAAAAACTGAATCAATTCATTTGAAATACTAAAGTCCCAACTATCTTGGTCGCTGCTGAAACCTGCAATCAACTGATTGATCTGGTCTTGGGTTAATACGTCACTGAGAACACCGCCACTCCATTGAATATCATTATTGTAAAGAGAAGTCACACTCGCAGTATCGCCAGTATCAACGTCAGTGAAACTTAATATTCCTGTATCACTGATTAGTTGATTGACGACGTTTAGATCTTCGGTGACTTCACCAGAGGTATCTATAGTGAGTACCGGAATATCGTTGGTGCCGGTGACAGTCACGGTGACAATTTGAGTGCTGAATGCACCAAACTCATCGGTGACGGTGACTAAGAAGGTCTCGTCGTGGGTTTCACCCGAGGAGAGGGCATCGACCAAAGCGTTGTTAGCTAAGGTGTAACTCCAGACGCCGGTACTGGCATTAATGCCGAAGGTACCATAGTCATTGACCTGAGGGACAAAGCCCCAGCTCCAACTGGCCCCGTTATCGACATCACTGGCGGTTAACGTGCCGCCCGTGGTGAGGCTGCCTGGCTCTGGATCATTACCGCCATCCATGACGCCGGCTTCTAATACTTCGCCAGTCGCATCGGCAATGGTGGAAGTGATCAACGGAATATCGTTGGTGCCGGTGACGGTCACGGTGACAATTTGAGTGCTGAATGCACCAAACTCATCGGTGACGGTGACTAAGAAGGTCTCGTCGGGGTTTCACCGGAGGCGAGGGCATCAACCAAAGCGTTGTTAGCTAAGGTGTAACTCCACGCCGGTGCTGGCATTAATGCCGAAGGTACCATAGTCATTGACTTGAGGCACAAAATCCCAGCCCAACTGGCCCCGTTATCGACATCACTGGCGGTTAAGGTGCCGCCCGTGGTGAGACTGCTTACTCCGGATCATTACCGCCATCCATGACGCCCGCTTCTAAGACTTCGCCAGTCGCATCGGCAATGGTGGAAGTGATCAACGGAATATCGTTGGTACCGGTGACGGTCACGGTGACAATTTGAGTGCTGAATGCACCGAACTCATCGGTGACAGTGACTAAGAAGGTCTCGTCGTGGGTTTCACCGGAGGCGAGGCATCGACCAAGGCATTATTAGCTAAAGTGTAACTCCAGACGCCGGTGCTGGCATTAATGCCATAGACATTGACTTGCGGTACCATAGCCGACTGGCCCCGTTATCCATCATTGACCTGAGGGACAAAATCCCCAGCCCAACTGGCCCCGTTATCCACATCACTGGCGGTTAAGGTGCCGCCCGTGGTGAGACTGCCCAGTGCTGGCATTACTCCGGATCATTACCGCCATCCATGACGCCCGCTTCTAAGACTTCGCCAGTCGCATCGGCAATGGTGGAAGTGATCAACGGAATATCGTTGGTGCCGGTGACGGTCACGGTGACAATTTGAGTGCTGAATGCACCAAACTCATCGGTGACGGTGACTAAGAAGGTCGTCGCCGGTTTCAGGACAAAATGGGTTTCACGGTCACGGTGACAATTTGGTAAATGCACCAAACTCATCGGTGACGTTGTCAACCAAAGCGTTGTTAGCTAAGGTGTAACTCCAGACGCCAGTGCTGGCATTAATGCCGAAGGTACCATAGTCATTGACTTGAGGCACAAAATCCCAGCTCCAACTGGCCCCGTTATCGACATCACTGGCGGTTAAGGTGCCGCCCGTGGTGAGACTGCCTGGCTCCCGGATCATTACCGCCATCCATGACGCCCGCTTCTAAGACTTCGCCAGTCGCATCGGCAATGGTGGAAGTGATCAACGGAATATCGTTGGTACCGGTGACGGTCACGGTGACAATTTGAGTGCTGAATGCACCGAACTCATCGGTGACAGTGACCAAGAAGGTCTCGTCGTGGGTTTCACCGGAGGCGAGGGCATCGACCAAGGCGTTATTAGCTAAAGTGTAACTCCAGACGCCGGTGCTGGCATTAATGCCGAAGGTACCATAGTCATTGACCTGAGGGACAAAATCCCAGCCCAACTGGCCCCGTTATCCACATCACTGGCGGTTAAGGTGCCGCCCGTGGGTGAGACTGCCACTTCTGGATCATTACCGCCATCCATGACACCCCAGCTTCTAAGACTTCGCCAGTCGCATCGGCAATGGTGGAAGTGATCAACGGAATATCGTTGGTGCCGGTGACGGTCACGGTGACAATTTGAGTGCTGAATGCACCAAACTCATCGGTGACGGTGACTAAGAAGGTCTCGTCGTGGGTTTCACCGGAGGCGAGGGCATCAACCAAAGCGTTGTTAGCTAAGGTGTAACTCCAGACGCCAGTGCTGGCATTAATGCCGAAGGTACCATAGTCATTGACCTGAGGGACAAAATCCCAGCTCCAACTGGCCCCGTTATCGACATCACTGGCGGTTAAGGTGCCGCCCGTGGTGAACTTCCGTTCTCTGGATCATTACCGCCATCCATGACGCCCGCTTCTAAGACTTCGCCAGTCGCATCGGCAATGGTGGAAGTGATCAACGGAATATCGTTGGTGCCGGTGACGGTCACGGTGACAATTTGAGGTGCTGAATGCACCGAACTCATCGGTGACAGTGACCAAGAAGTCGTGGGTTTCACCGGAGGCGAGGGCATCAACCAAAGCGTTGTTAGCTAAGGTGTAACTCCAGACGCCGGTGCTGGCATTAATGCCGAAGGTACCATAGTCATTGACCTGAGGGACAAAATCCCAGCTCAACTGGCCCCGTTATCGACATCACTGGCGGTTAAGGTGCCGCCCGTGGTGAGACTGCCTGGCTCCCGATCATTACCGCCATCCATGACGCCCGCTTCTAAGACTTCGCCAGTCGCATCGGCAATGGTGGAAGTGATCAACGGAATATCGTTGGTACCGGTGACGGTCACGGTGACAATTTGAGTGCTGAATGCACCGAACTCATCGGTGACGGTGACCAAGAAGGTCTCGTCGTGGGTTTCACCGGAGGCGAGGGCATCAACCAGGGTTTTAGCACCGGCCGGGCGAAGGGTCATCAACCAAGGCATCACTGGCGGTTATTAGCTGGTAACCCCAGACGCCGGTGCTGGCATTAATGCCGAAGGTACCATAGTCATTGACCTGAGGGACAAAATCCCAGCCCAACTGGCCCCATTATCCACATCACTGGCGGTTAAGGTGCCGCCCGTGGTGAGACTGCCCAGCTTCTGATCATTACCGCCATCCATGACCGCCAAGACTCGCCAGTCGCATCGGCAATGGTGGAAGTGATCAACGGAATATCGTTGGTGCCGGTGAAGGTGACTTCGCCACGGTGACTAGACCGGCAATGGTGGAAGTGCTGGCATTAATGCAACGGAATATCGTTGGCTCGTTATCGACATCACTGGCGGTGCCGGTGACGTCATCGGCAATGGTGGAAGTGCCGGTGACGGTCACGGTGACCTGTTGGCTAGCCGACAATCCGTATTCATCTGTTACTGTTATATTAAAAGATTCGGTAACGATATCGCCAAAGGCTAAGCTATCAGCTAGTTCATTACTCAGTGTAAAAGACCAGACCCCGGTGTCTTCATCGAGAGTGAATAGTCCGTATGGGGTCTGAGCAGGGCTATCCAAACTCCATGTAAGCACGGCGCCATCATCAACATCCATCGCCGTTAACGTTCCGCTTGTTTGGGCTTGACCGGTTGTCTCAATATTGCCACCGACTAAAACTCCCGCTTCAATCACGTTACCCATGGCATCTTCCAATGAGGAGGTCACTTCTGGTGCGTCATTTTCTCCGGTAATAGTAATGATTAAGGTGAGAGAAACCTGATCACCGTCGGCATCTACCAGAAGGTAGTCAAACGATTCAAATACTTGATCACCCAACGCGAGAGCCTGTATATCGGTGGATTGCTCATTGAGGGTGTAGGTATAGCTGCCATCAGCAGCAATGGTTAATGATCCATAGTTTCCTGCAATTAAGTTTTCAGTGGCTAAATCTATTGAACCTGTCGCGGTGGATACTTGTGTCACCTCCGCTAGGTCAGCTCCTAAGGTATCGTTAGCTAAAACATTACCTAAAACGCCTTCAAGATTGTCTTCATTGATGGCATTTACATCGTCAAGACCCGATGGAGCATCATCAACAATACTGGCAGTGACGATTGCTGTTGTTATATCCCCTTGATTATCTGTTAATTGTACTAAGAATAGTTCTGATAAAATATCTGATTCACTATGGTCTAATGCACTATTAAGTGTGTAGCTGTAGGTGAGGATTGAATTAATTGGATCATAGCTAGAAATGACAAGAGAGCCGTGTTCACTGGGGATAGTGACGGGGCCAATAAAATTACCATCGACAAATACTTGGACACCGTTAATGGTTAATGCGTTTATTCCAGCTTGCACCGTGACAGAAACGCTTTCAGCTTGTGAAAGTGATGCGATTTGAGGCTCTGAGCCGTCAGAAAGATTTTTCTCAAATAACCGAACCGAACTTGTTGTAATCGTAGGCAGAGAAAACTGCTCTAAGAAGTTTGGTAATTCAGCTATACGAGTAGTTTGTACCTGTTCGAAACCGTCAGTGTTATGTCCTGCACCTGCAATAGTTTCGTCACCCGCACGGTTTACTGATACGAACCCTCCACCTTCATTTGCTGTCGGGCTCGCTTCGCCTGCAGCAGTATCGGGTAGGTTTAGAGTCGGATCTTCACCGCTTAAAATCTGTGCTTGTAACGCTGCAATTTCAGGGTCAATTGTTTCAGTTATTGTGTCAGTCGCTTCAAACCCTGAAGTCGTCACCTCGTTGTTGTCATTGAAGTCTATATGGGTGGCTGTTGTACCATCGCTGTACTGGAGTTTGAATGTTGCATCGACGGCGACATTAAACATAGTATTTTGGCGTAAGGTATCACCCACTTTTAATGAGACCATCTCACCTTGATCGTTTTGGCTGCTAATGACGCCAGAAAGCTCAACAATGGTGGCATCCTGCTTTGAAATATATGTACCCATCATGATTTACTCTACTATCTCATCCGTGAGCTAAATGGAGGATAGTCAGTACTTAGTCATTTTAAATTATTGTACTGACAGTACAAATTTCGTACGTCATTGAAGCGTTGTCAAATAAGCTAAAGTCAAGGTGGGTAAGCGATATGTTTACTGGGTTCGATACCCATTTTTAAAAATTAACTTTATCAACTAGCTAGCTTTGAATAGGGTTTTAGAGGAATTGTTTAAAAGTCAAAAAGCCACTTAAAAGTGGCTTTTATATTCAAAATAAATATAAGCGTTAGCTACATTTTTGCAGCGTTACGTCGAGTTTGTAGTGCTCTGTTAAGTTCGCCTTGATGCTCTTGAGCATCGGCGAGAGCATACAAGTTAGTTATATCATCTTGCAGGTAGCATGCTTTTTGCCACCATATTTTAGCATTGTGGTAGTCGTGATTTTGATGATAGAGCTTAGCTAAACAGATTTGGTAATCAACATTGTCTTCAAAGTGAGATTCAAGCGCGAGTAGCTGTTTTTTAGCTTCAACATCTGCCGGTAAAAGCACTTGTGAAAACGCTTCGAAGATAGGCTTTGAAGGCGCTGCTTTGAGTTGCTTTTGCAGCAACTTTATCGCTTGCTCTTTTTGACCGAAACGGTTTAATCCAATGGCGTATTCTGCAATATAGTCTGCTTGTTTTCTTTCGCCCCGAGATAACCAATGCCAGCATTTTTCCAATTCTTGCTCATTGGTTTTCGATGCGCTTTGCAGTAAGGCAATATTGGTCTCGAGCGAGAGCGTATTAAAGGCTTCTTCAGTAAGGATCTGCTTTTTACTGATAATAGGTAAGATTAACTTAAGTGCCTGCCAGTCTTGTTGTGCTTGGTATAGATCTACAGCAAGTTTTAAAACAGGGACTTTACTCTTACTGGTCGGGTTTAATTTTTCTAGCTCCTTTCGGGCTAAATCGAGCTCACCTTGTTGTAATAAATAACGGGTACGAGTAGTACTTACAGCTTTGACCGCTAACGGTTCCAGTTCCGCTTTTGCTAAATATTCATCACGAGAACTAATGTTATTTTGATGCTGAGCAGCACGGGCTGCAGCAAGTAGATTTAGCGCGGGTATCTCACCTTTTTCCGCGCCTTTAACCATGGCTTTTTCTGCGGCTGGCCAATCTTCTTCTGCTAAGGCTAGGGCGCCCATAAGGGTATGCTTTCTTGCCGCCTTTTTGCGCCATTTTTCAGGTAAAAGGCGACTACCAATAATAAGGTTAAGCACCCACACAACTACAAATTCAACCACTTGTAGCAGACTGTAAAATACAATGAGTGCGATAAAAGCAAATACAATACTGGTTTCAGCTTGGTAGTCTCCAAGGGCAATATAAAGGTATCCTTTATTGCCAGCGAGGAAAGGGCTTACACATAATCCAAGTAAAATAATGCCAAGATAGACGAGAGCACGAACCATTATTGTGTCTCCTCAGTCATCAAGTCACCGTATGTCACCAATTGATTTAGTAAGTTAGATGAGTCAAAGCGCTCAATTGACGCAGTTTGAATTTTTAAGGTTTTCAGTGCGTCGAGTGTGGCTAACGCATCAATGACATGTTGATCTTCTAGGTCAAAATATTGGTAAACCCACTTTCTAGCTAATTTAACCGAGTTGCGGTAATTGACTTGATCTTGTCTGTAAAGCGCGAGTTGAGCTTGTAGTAACTTGTTACGTGTATTTTCAACTAGATACCACTGTTGATCAGGCTCTAACAGTGGTGCGGCATCTGTGGTTCGCTTTCTAATAATGACAAAGTCATCGATGAGTGCTTGCCAAGATCTGGCGAGATTTGATTGCCAGTCATCCAGTGAGCCACTGACCTCGGTGTCTTTTAGTTCTTCTGCTGAAAAATGAGTCTCAGCGCGATTTAGCGGTAAGGTTTCTAGCCCTTCAATAAGCGTATCTAGGGTTAATACAGTGCCTGCTATATCGGTATTTTTTATTGATGCGGTTGCTGCTATATCATTTGCTAATGCCTTTCTTAATGGCATTAAAGAGGGATCGCGCATTGACTTAATGCGTTCATCCGCAGCCTTCAGTAAGCTCGTTGCTGTACTTGGATCTTGCTCAAGCCATAACTTCTGCCCCGCGAGTCTGACGAGGTATTTAGCTTCTTCTGCTCGCCAGTGATTGGGGTTACGTTGAGCAATAATCGATACGCGTTCTTGCAACTGCTCTTGCTCGCTTTGAGCGGCTGAAAGGGCTAAATCTACATTAGATTTGAACTGGACTTGTTGCTGTTCTAAAAAAGCGATCCGTTGATTTGGCTGAACAAGTTCTGCTTGTATTTTTTGCTCTAAAGCCAGCGACTGTGCTTTTTGGGCTTCGAGCTGTTGATAAAGATAATACCCGCCTGCCGCCGCTGCAAAAGAGACCATCAGCAAAATAAAGAGGGTAATAATAATCCCCCAAGGAGCTGATTGATTAGATTCAATCGGCGTGTCATTGACAGCATGCTGTGCGGTACTGGTTTGTGGCTCTGACTTCGCGTCGATAACAGGCTGCGCCGCAATGGTTGTTTCAGGGCTTGGCTCGCTAGAGCTGACGTCAGTGTGCTTGTTTTCCATTAAACAGTCCTTGAAAGCGATGATGCTGCAGTAAAACGAGTACATTACTAATGTTAGTGTGACAGGCTATAAAGATAGCGCAGTCAGCATGGCATTAGTATTAGCGGCTTTAGCATTGGTTACGGTACTTAGACCGTATGCGATAGCTTTGTCATATACTCGGGAGCTTGGGACTATAATATGACAAGTTTGCAGCCATGCAAATAGTTCATTTGGAACAGTTTTGACGAGGTTATCGAGTATATCGCCACTGGTGATGATGATAGTGTCTATACCGAAGGTTTGCCATTGTTGGCAAATATTGGAAATATCTAACTCAGGACAGCCTCTTTGATAGACTTCCCAGTAACTCAAATTGGCTTTTCGTTGGCAAAGTTCAAGCGCTAAATCTTCTCGACCACCCACGCCACGCACAATGACAATATTCTTATCATCCACATGTTTTAGTGTTGCTAAACTGAGTAACCCTTCCGTTTGCTGGCAATCCGCAGGGGCTTTTTCGGCGTTAATACCAAGTGCTTTTAAGGCTAAATAGGTGGCTTCGCCAACGGCAAAGTATTGTGCCGATGATGGCCATTTATCAGTAATTGCAGTTGATGCGAATTTGACAGCATTGGTACTAATGAAGATGAAGATATCAGCTTGCTGTAACGCGCTATCAATCTGTTGAGCGTCAAGGTTTGAAGTGGGTTTTACGTGTAATAAAGGCGTCGTAAGGTAAGAGACGTTTCTTAACGATAACGCCTCTTCCATTAACTGATTACGCCCTTGAGGGCGTGTCAGTAGTACTTTCATCAATACGATTTACGCTTTTGCATATACAGCATCAAGAATTGTTTTAGCGCCTTTGGCTAGCAACTCTTCAGCAAGTGCTATACCCAGCTTTTCCGCGTCGTCTTTATGGCCAGATGAAGCCGCTTCAATAATTTGGCTACCATCTGGGTTACCGACTAGACCACGAAGATTTAATATGTCGCCGTCAAGCTCTGCATAAGCACCAATGGGGACTTGGCAGCCACCTTCAAGGCGAGTATTCATTGCGCGCTCAGCAGTGACGCGAAGACGAGTTTCTAAATGCTCAAGTGGGGCTAGTAGCGCTTTTACGCGTGTATCAGCGGTACGACATTCAATACCGACGGCGCCTTGGCCATTAGCGGGTAATGAGTCTTCAGCAGAGATAAAGCTGGTAATTCTGCTTTCAAGTTTTAAACGCTTAAGGCCTGCTGCTGCAAGGATAATCGCATCATAGTTACCCGCATCTAGCTTAGCTAAGCGCGTACCAACGTTACCACGTAGATCTTTGATTTGAAGATCTGGACGTGCTGCACGAATTTGGCATTGACGACGCAAGCTAGAAGTACCAACAACCGCACCTTGAGGCAGTTCATTAATGCTCTTAAAGTCATTTGAAACAAATGCGTCACGGGGATCTTCACGCTCACAAATGACTTCAAGACCTAAGCCTTCAGGAAAGTCGACAGGAACGTCTTTCATTGAATGAACGGCGATATCGGCTCTGTCTTCTAGTATGGCCACTTCAAGTTCTTTCACGAACAAGCCTTTACCACCCACTTTAGCAAGAGGCGTATCTAAGATGATGTCACCTTTAGTGCTCATAGGCAGCAATTCAACGGTGAGGCCTTGATGGATTCTTTCCAGTTCAGCTTTCACAAATTCAGCTTGCCACATGGCAAGAGGGCTCTTACGTGTTGCGATACGGATTACATTTTGAGACATGCAGAATATTCCATCTTAGATCTTAGTTGCACCAATGCTAACATTGCCCGAAAGCAGATGTAACGTTATGCTGCTAATTCTTTGAAGTACACCCCGTTATATCCCGTTAGAAAGTGTGATCTTGATCACGCTCGCTTGCCGTTGAACATTTTGACGTATACATTAGGCATAGCAATTTATATTAAGGAGTGGACTCAGTTTGGCAGAAAAGCTCGATATGCTCGAATGTGCAGCTGAAAGATTGGATTGTATTCGATATGCGCGAGCGAGCGCGTTATTGTCGCCACTTAAACGGTATTTGCTACGCCTAATCCCCGTTTTATTACACCATCATTCAGATAAACTCCCCGGTTATAATGGACCGCTTACGCCTAATGGGATTTTTGATTTCCATTTAAATGCGGAAGATTTTGAAGCTTGTGACACCCTCGATATTACCGTGCCGCCCAATGCCATTAAGCCTAACGCGCTTATAGAGGGTGTTTATAGTATGGGGAGCACGGCTAGCTTTGGGCAAAATTCTCAAAGTGATATTGATGTTTGGCTGATCCACAATAAGTCGATGAGTCAGAGCCAATGTGAGTTATTAGCGCAGAAAGCGAGTTTGTTAACCCAGTGGTTCGCGCAATTTGATTTCGAAGTGAATATCTATTTAGTGCATCCTCAACAATTCGTTATGGGCCAAGATGATCAAAAAGATCTGTACAACAGTATGGGCCATGAGCATAGCGGTAGTGCGCAACATTGGTTGTTGCTTGAAGAGTTTTACCGTAGTCATTTTAAATTAGCCGGAAAGGTGATTGCGTGGTGGCCACAAGCCAAAAAAAGAGCCCATTTACTATCGCTTGGTGATGCTCGGGCATTACCCGCTAGCGAATATTTTGGGGCATCATTGTGGCAGCTATATAAGGGAGTAGAAAAACCGCATAAAGCGTTGCTAAAGGTTCTGCTTTTAGAAGCTTACGCAAGTGAATACCCTCATACTCGTTTAGTGAGTGACCGCATTTGGAAGCGCACTCTAGAGGGCGACTTTTCTGCAGGAAACGATGCTTATTATCTATTGTACGAGTCTATTGAAACTTATTTACTAAAGTTGGGTGATGCGAGAAGACTTGAGATCACTCGTCGTTGCTTTTATCTTAAATGCGGTGTGAGGCTCAGTTTCTCTGAACAAGCAAAAGATTGGCGTTATTACAAAATACATCAACTGGTTGAAAACTGGGGCTGGGCAGCAAGCTTAGTTGAAACACTCGATAATTGTGAGTATTGGCATTGTGGTCAGTTGCAGTGGTTTAATGAGCAACTTAATGAGCTAATGCTGGGGAGTTATCAAACGCTGTTGCACTTTGCTTCTGCGCATCGCTTGAGTGAGAGCCTGAGGATTTCAGAATTAGGTCTGTTGACCCGTAAGTTACATACCTACTTTAGTGAAGATGAGCATCAAATTATGACGCTTAATCAACTCTGGAGCCGCTCAATTACAGAAGATCATCTTTCGATTATCTATAGTGAACAGGACAAAAATTACTATTTATATCGATGTGCACCCAATCCCAAACAATTTCTGCAACACAGTGCGGTTTACCATTCCAAGAGCAAAGCTAAGTTGTTGGTGTGGGCGTCACTCAATGGCATTTCAGTGCAAAGCACTCGCTGGTATGAAGTTAAAAAGAGCAAGCGCAGAGCTGAGTTTTTAACTCGAGCGGCCAGGCGTCTTGATGGCTTGATCGATCTTGCTTCAATGAAAGTATCAAAAATGGCGCTTTGTCAGCCTTGGCATTTTAAGAAATTGGTATTTCTGCTCAACTTTAATAGTGATCCCACAGAGCAGTGGCTTGGCCAAGAGATAATGGCTGATTATTTGAATAGTAATATTTTTTCAATGGGCAAGCATAAAACCAATATGCTGGGGTCTATTGATGTTATTAGTTTAAATAGTTGGGGAGAGTGGCATTGTAATCATTTTGAAGGCGAGAAAGCGATTTTAGAAGCGCTGGCTTCAGTGACTCCCGGAATGAGAAGGGCGACGCACGAGGTGTGCATTGAGGTTATTAGCTGCTCAAGTAAGCTTCGCTCGCAAACTGAACGCAGCGTTAAAAACCTGCTAGACAGGGCGGTTCGTTTAACGGATCAAGCTCAAGATTCATCTACCTTGGTTTATCCACTCAAAGTGGGTCCCATCCGCTATGGTATCTTCTTTAATAATCGCGGTATGCATTTCGAAAACCTAAGCGATGCAAAGTCCTTTTACCAGCAGCTTTCAAAAAGAAAATTGGTTGAAATACCGCGACCTGAACTCGGCAATGAACCTTTTTCAAAGCTCCCCTCGGTTATTCAGGACTATGCCGCAAAAGGGGCGGTTCAGTACTTTTTACGCCAACGTGTAGAAGGACTCGATGTGTTTATTCTAGATGAGAATAATGCGTTAAATCATTATGTTCAAGAGGGAGCTGATGTCGAAGGCTTGGTGAGCCAGGTGAGTCATCATCACGCATTTAATGACTCAACATTAGAGAAAGAACAGTTTAATATGCCACAGTTTTTTAAATTGGAACGCGTCAAAGGCCAGCTTATTGCGTTGCCTTTTGGTGTTTCAAAGGAGGCTTACGAGGTGGAGTTTTAAGTTTGGATGGAGGTTTTATAAAAAGAGGAGTTTCCTCCTCCTTAATAAACACTAGATATCTAGCTTTAGCCCACTTTGCTTGAAAATAGATTCGATAACAAACGGCATGAATTCAGTGTCGTTACGCTGATCTAACCATTTACCTTCAATGTAGGCAAAGTGATAACCACCAAACTGCGTTGCTAACCAAATCTCATGCATTGGCTCTTGCTTGTTGATCACTATCTTAGAGTTGCCGTTAAATTCTAATTGTAAGACATTACCAGAACCATCGACATCGACGTCAGCATCTTGCTCGTCAATAAGAACCTCTAACGCATTATCAATTGCTTGAAACATTTCATCGGCAAGTTGATGAAATTCGAAATCTGTTATAGCCATGCTAATTATTCCTCAGATTTTTAAGATTGCAGTTAATGTAGCTAATACTACCAATCCAATCTGCGATTACCAATCACATTAATTTTAGGGTTATTGGGTTTTGATGTATTAATACGTAATATATAAAATTTAAGTAACTGTTTAATATCGGTTTAATCCAGTCGTTCACCTGAGTTGTAACACCTGTTTGATACAGTAAAATATCGATAAATAAGCGACTAGTGCCTATTAACCCGTCACATGGCTATCTTTTAGGTGTTTATCTTAGTAAAACAGCCCCTAAATAACTGTAGAAACAGCGGATATAAATGCGTTATAGGCTTGACTGATAATGGCCTTGTCTGCAAACATCAAGAATAACTATTTTTGCCACACAGCAGGACATTGATATGGGTTGCTCCTGTCTTAGGTCATTGCGCTAAAGGGTCAACCGATGTTGAAAAAAATGAGGCTGTTTTTGTTGGTCGGGCTTGGTAGCCTAGTACTTTTAGGTTGTGGGCAAAAAAGTGCGTTATTTAGAGCGCCGCCGCAAGATGTTAATCAAGCAGAGCAGGATCAAAAGTCGCCAGACGTAGAGCCTAAGCCAAGCGAAGAAAGTAACAAGGACTAAAGACGTGGATCATTTTATATATCAAGCAGAAGAGCTTTACGCCGAACAATGTCAGGTGGCCGAGTTAGCTAAGCAACATGGCACACCTCTTTATATCTATTCGCGAGCAACGCTGGAGCGACATTGGCATGCTTTTGATAATGCGGTTGCTAATCATCCACATCTTATCTGTTATGCGGTTAAAGCGAATTCAAATATTGCAGTATTGAATGTGCTTGCACGTTTGGGCAGCGGTTTTGATATTGTCTCAGGTGGCGAACTTGCTCGAGTGATTGAGGCCGGTGGCGATCCCGCTAAAGTGGTGTTCTCAGGCGTAGGTAAAACGGTCGCTGAGATGGAGATGGCGTTAGAGATTGGTATCTACTGCTTTAACGTAGAGTCTGCCGCTGAACTGGAACAATTAAGTATCGTTGCACATCGAATGGGCAAGATCGCGCCGGTGTCTTTGCGGATCAATCCAGACGTTGATGCGGGCACGCACCCTTACATCTCAACCGGGCTTAAAGAGAATAAGTTTGGTATTGCGATGGAAGAGGCTGAAACTATTTTCTTACGTGCCAAAGTGTTGCCAGCGTTAGACATTAAAGGTGTTGATTGCCATATCGGTTCTCAGTTAACTGAGATTAAGCCGTTTCTAGATGCAATGGATCGCATGTTGGCTTTAATCGATCGTTTAGCGGATCTAGGGGTCGAGATTAAGCATTTCGATGTCGGTGGCGGTCTTGGTGTCACTTACGATGATGAGTTACCACCACAACCCGACGTCTATGCCGCAGCATTACTCGAGCGTTTAGGTGAGCGAGATCTTAAGCTAATTTTCGAACCCGGTAGAGCGATTGCAGCTAACGCCGGTATTTTTGTCACTCAGGTGCTATACCTCAAAGAGAACAGCGAAAAGCGCTTTGCCTTAGTTGATGGTGCCATGAACGATTTAATTAGACCGGCGTTATACAGCGCGTGGCAAAAAATTATTCCGGCTATTGACCGTGGCGGCCAGACGCAAAGCTACGATGTGGTGGGACCTGTGTGTGAAACCGGCGACTTTTTAGGTAAAGATCGTCAGCTTAATGTGCAAGCGGGTGACTATTTAGCCATTCGTTCTTCAGGCGCATATGGTTTTACCATGGCGTCGAACTACAATTCACGGCCACGAGCGGCAGAATTGATGGTTGATGGTGAGAATGCGTACGTGATCCGAGAAAGAGAAAATCTTGCCCAATTGTGGCAAGGTGAACAATTACTACCGTAAACTCGATCAATAGAATGTAGCGTGATGGACACTATCCGCTACGGTTACCTTTAAGGAAGTCCATCTTGATTCAATTCACTAAGATGCACGGTTTAGGCAATGACTTTATGGTTGTTGATGGAGTCACACAAAATGTGTTCTTCTCACCGGATCAGATCCGACGTCTAGCAGACCGAAATTTTGGCATCGGCTTCGATCAATTATTATTGGTTGAACCCCCGTACGATCCGGATCTTGATTTTCATTATCGAATTTTTAATGCCGATGGCAGTGAAGTGGAGCAATGCGGTAATGGCGCCCGTTGTTTTGCTCGATTCGTGAGCAATAAAGGCTTAACGCAAAAGCATAAAATCCGTGTGAGTACCTCGTCAGGCAAGATTACCTTGAGACTGGAGCGAGACGGTAAAGTCACGGTTAACATGGGCGTGCCCGTGCTCGAACCGGCTAAAATACCTTTTAACGCAAAAAAGGTGGAAAAGACCTACTTGCTAATGGCGTCCTCAGCGACTTACCTTTGTGGTGCTGTATCGATGGGCAATCCACACTGTGTGATTGACGTTGCTGATGTGGCAAATACTGATGTCGATACTATTGGCGCAGAGTTGACCCAACATGAGCGTTTTCCTAAAGGGGTTAATGTTGGCTTTATGGAAGTGGTTAACGCTGGCTATATCAAACTGCGCGTTTATGAGCGCGGCGCAGCTGAAACATTAGCCTGTGGCACTGGGGCATGTGCTGCGGTGGTGGTGGGTATTTTACAGGGTAAGCTAGACAGAAATGTACGCGTTGATCTGCCTGGTGGCACATTAATGATCAACTGGGATGGCGAAGGTAAGCCGTTATGGATGACTGGGCCTGCAGAGCACGTTTATGATGGACAAATTCCTCAATGACAGATAACACCATGAAGCAACCGCCGTTTGACGAGATCTTGATCCGAGAATACCTGCTGGATAACCCTGATTTTTTTAGCCGTTACCCTGAGTTATTGATTGCGATGCGTATTCCCCATGCTGAACGAGGAGCCGTTTCATTGGTTGAACGTCAGCAAGAATCATTACGTCAGCGAGTTGCGCAGCTTGAAGAGGAGATCACCGCTCTACTGTCAATGGCGTCACGTAACGAGCAGATCTACATGTTTAACAGTGCATTGTCGATGCAGATGCTAAAATGCGAAGATATGGGCGAGTTGCGTCAGGTATTATCAAGCGGCTTAAAAGAGCAGTTTCAATTTAGCCATGTTCGATTAATCACCGTGCATGACATCGACAGTGCGTTGTCTCATATTTGGAGAAAGCGTTTAGATTCAGGTTATTATTTTGGTCGATTAACCATTGAAGAGTCGAAACGTTTGTTTGGTTCCGAGGTCGGCTCAGTCGCTTTATCTCGTTTGTCTAACGAGTGTGGTCAAGTGATATTTGCTATTGCAAGTTCAGATCCTATGCACTTTCATCCCGATATGGATCATCTATTACTTTCTCAACTCAAGCAGTTATTGGACCATCAGTTGTCTAAAATTTAACAGAGAGGCTTTATGGCTGACAATGTATCTTCGGGCACGTCACCTTGGCTTATCGATTTTGAGCGTTACCTGAAAACCGAACGACAAGTGTCAGCCTACACCGTGAGAAATTACTTGTTTGAGCTGAAACGTGTTGAAACATTGTTTTCAGTTAATGATAGCTGGCTAGACTTACAACATGAGTCACTGCAAGCCATACTTGCTAAACTACACCGTCAAGGATTAAGCCCTCGCTCTTTGTCTCTGACGCTGTCATCGATTAAGCAATTTTTCGATTTCCTGCTAAGAGATCAACAGATCTCGGTTAACCCCGCACTTAACCTTAGGTCCCCGAAGCAAGGCAAACCTTTACCTAAAAATATGGATATTGATTCCGTTACCCATCTACTCGAAATCGATGCTAATGACCCATTAAGCTATCGAGACAAGGCGATAATGGAGCTGTTTTACTCCTCTGGTTTACGACTTGCAGAGCTTGCAGCACTAGATGTTGTTGATATTAAGTTTTCACAAGCGCAAGTCAAAGTGTTGGGCAAGGGCAGTAAAGAGCGCATCGTACCAATTGGTAAGTTAGCATTGGTTGCGATCACACAATGGCTTGATATTCGGCGTGCTATTGCCTGTGAGGACGACGCTCTGTTTGTGACGGCAAAGGGCCGCCGCTTAGCTCACCGTAGTATTCAAGCAAGGCTGGCTAAGTGGGGCCAAGAGCAGACGCTGGGCATTAAAGTACATCCACACAAGTTACGTCACTCGTTTGCGACCCACATGCTTGAATCCAGTGCTGACTTACGTGCAGTACAGGAGCTGCTTGGACATGCCAATCTGTCGACTACCCAAATCTATACTAGCCTTGATTTTCAACATTTAGCGAAGGTGTATGATGGCGCGCATCCACGAGCGAAAAAGGGCGGTAACAAATAATGAATATCTCTATTCGACCGCAAGCCTTTAGCGTGATTAGCTTTGATCTGGATGATTGTCTCTATGACAATCGACCCATCATTGCCCAAGCTGAAGCAGCCATGCAACAGTTTTTATTGCAGCATTATCCTCGCTCGACCCAATGGCAGTTCAGTGATTGGCGTCAGCTTAAAATGAGCTTATTGGCTGAGCAGCCAGCGCTAAAACACGACACCAGTTTAGCGCGATTGATCTTGCTACAGCATGGGTTAATCGCTCTGGGTTATTCGGCTGCAGAAGCTAAAAAAGGTGCCAAAGCTGGGTTAGAGCACTTTAGATTTTATCGCAGTAATTTTAGTGTGTCGAAAGAGGTTATCGTATTACTGACTTTGCTGAAACAGCACTATCGTTTAATCGCCATCAGTAACGGTAACGTCGATTATCAACGTATAGGATTGGGTGACATATTTGAATTTGCGCTGAGTCCGGGTAATGGATTAAAGCAGAAGCCGGCAAAAGACATGTTTGTTCACGCGGCTCAGAAGCTGGGAACCCCACTGTCCAGTATTCTTCATGTTGGCGATAGCGCCAAAAGTGATGTTGATGGAGCAAGAAAGGCTGGCTGCCAAGCAGTATGGCTAAATCCTGGTTTTGGCGCTAAAGAATACGCTAAGGCGCATCAACAGCTAGCGCATATTACTCTCTCTGATATTCAGTTACTAAAGTGCTTAATTAATTAGATCATATCGATAAGCCAGCTTAACGAGTAAGCTGGCTTAAAATATGTCTATGCCGTTAGTGCAATTGCCTGCGGAAACAAAATAGTATTTTCGATGTGAATATGTTGTTTTAAATCCGCTTCAAATTCCGCAAGAGTCGCATAACAAACTCGCCATGTGGTACAGGCATGTGCTGGCGGTTGAAAACCATTTGTAAGCTCGCTTATCTTGTCAAATACCTGCAGTGCATCATCATGCTCATGCAGCATGGCATTAATCGGGTTGCTGATATGGCCGAAACACGTTTGCGTTTGTGCTTGGTTGTACAGGCCTTGAATTGCCGGAAACAAGATCTGCTCCTCTTTCATTAAATGTGGCATCAAATCATCGACTAATGCATTGATCCAACCTGCTAGTGGCTTAATTTCACTGTGTTTCTCACCATGAGCACGGACCATTTTTTGACTGTATTCAACGAGCAGCGGAGCCTTTTCTCTAACATAGCTATGGTGAGTAGCTTCAATGTAAGTGAGTAAATCTGGCAGTGGCAACTGTGCTAGTCCTTGCTCTGTATCCACATTTGAATCTAAGCTTTGCAGCGCACTTAATACGGCCTCAGCATCTGCATCAAAACGACCTATTGCGCGTTCAAGTGAGATCCCGCCGCCACAGCAGAAGTCGATGCCAAATTGACTGAAAATATGAGCGGTACGAAAATCGTTAGCAACTAACTCTCCAACACGGGTAGCTAGCAGAACTTCTTTTGATTGAGACATGATGGCACTCCAACAACTGCAAATAATATAACATGCATATTATTTGCAGTTTATGTGCTTCACAATGATTACTTGAGTAAAATGCTCGGGTAATCACACTTTTACTCTGGAAATCTTACTTTAGAGGTATGTTGATAACTTGATTGCTAACGGTTTGGTGGCGGAGCATGCCGCCAATTCGTATTGCGTTCAGCATCAACTCTATCTTCATCTTCACAATAATTTTTTCAAATACCTAAAGACCAATATTTATTAAACTCATATATTAAAATCAATAACTTAACAAATTTTTGGTCTGTTAAAAATCATCACCACTACGATTACCGCTGTTGGTAGGCTTATTGTTAGCTGTAAGTTGCAAAATGCGTTCAGTAAAGACTTGTTGCTAACGTTGGTGTGCTTGGGGATATACATCGTGCATCTTGCAAATGTACAGTTTGGTTGTTTAGCTTTTAATCCATAACTAGGTGCTAATATATTATTTTAAATCAATCAGTTAATCTAATACTAAGTTACATCATCTCTGTCACAAATTTAACAAAAATGATCGATTATTAATCTTTAGCTCAGGTTCGATTCAGGTTCAAGGTAAAGAATACACACACCCTATATAGGGTCTTTATAATAAAAGAGATAATGATGATGAACCTCAAACAGCTCAAAGCACCTCTCGCGGTGTTTATGGCATTTGGTATCGCAGCATGCGGATCAGATGGCAAAGATGGGTCCGATGGGTCCGATGGAGTAACTCCACCGGTTTTTGCAACTACTGCTGAAACACTTAACCTTGAGTACCTGACTTACGGTATTGACGAACAAGGCGTTCGCGCTGCTACCTTTCGGTTAACCAATGAGAAGGACCAACTCGTTAAAGGTCTTGGTTCTGTGCGGTTCCTACATAGCCAACTGGCTACACTTGAGAAAGGTGGCACTCAACGCCAAGGCTTTGGTTATGTTACTTGTAGTGCTAATAATGAAGCAGGCGCTTGCTTAACGGATAATGAAGATGGGACATACACAGTCTTTAACCCTACATCTATATTAGACCTCGATACCTCAGCAAAGGGCTACGAGTTTGATAGTGAAGTACCACAGCGCTTTATGGTTCGTGTTCAAAGCTATGGTGGTTTACCGGTCATTGGCAGTGTTCAAGACATAATGCCAGAGATAGACTTTATGCTTAGCGGCGAAGCTGTCACGACTACCCGCAAGATTGTATCTACTGACTCATGCCTAGCTTGTCATACCGATATTTCGTATGCCCGATATGACTCTTACGACCGTTCACCACATTATGCTAACGACCTTAACGCTTGTGCATCTTGCCACGCGACAGGTGAAAAAGATGGTAAAGGTACTATTAACGAACGTGCGCACCGTTGGCACTTCGATAGTTACCTTACTAACGTTGAATCAACCAAAAATTGCCTCAGCTGCCACGAAAGCGAAAATACAGCCGAACTTCCTAACGCTTCAGATTGGTTAGCGGGTAATGACGCCAAAGCTTGTGCGACTTGTCACTCAGGGGATTACGCACCATCTCACGGTATCGATATGCCAATGACTTGTGGTGGTGTTTGTCACGATGTTGCTGAAATCCATGTTGCACCGGTTGAAGCGCTAGCGACAGCACGTGATATGTTTAGTATTGAAGTTATTAGCGTTGAAGCTACACCGGTCACCAGCACTCGTGGCGGCCACGATTACAATACCGCTGAAATTGCCTTAGTATTAGAGATCCGTGACTCGGCCGGTACTCCCGTGACTGAAATGCCTGACTTTAAAGCTTTACGTGCAACGTTAGCTTGGGACGCATCAACCAACTATAAAATGCTCACTATGGAAACATTAGTGGGCGGTAAGCTTGGTCGTATGGCTGATCATAGCGTTAATGCTAAGTTGAATGAAATGGAAGTTGTTCCGGTTGGCGCTGGTCAGTATGCCTTTGTTATTTCCGGTGCGCTAAACCCAGACCCAACCAAAAATGATACGGGTTTAATCATTCCAACGGGTACTGAGATAGCTAAAGGTGCTGTATCGATTGAATCAACCATTATGATTAACAAAGCAGGTGAGCTGCAGCCATCTGGTACCGATGGTGCTATCCAAAATCGCTTGCGCTCTGTTACATCATTCTTTGACATGCAAGGCTTAGCTGATACCCAGCGTCGCCAGGTTGTAAGTAACGAGCTTTGTGCTGCGTGTCATGGTGACATGGCTTACGGTATGCACTCTCGTCGCAACGATCTTGAACAGCAATGCTCAACTTGTCATAACCCAAATATCGCTATTTGGGATAAAACCTTTAATGCAACAAAAACTGCACCAGACGATACTGTACTAAACCATCTTGGTTGGTCGGTGTATGTCCACGCGCTTCATGCTGGTGACAGAGAAGAGCAAAATCTAGAAGACGGCGCTATACGTGATTGGAAATATCCTGCAAATATTAAGGATTGCGCAGCGTGTCACGTTAGCGGTTCTGTGAAGCTTGATGATATCCAAAAATCGGGCATGTTTGTTACTCGTGATGCTTATTCTGAAGACGCAGAGTTCACACTAACATCTCCAGCGGCGGCAACATGCTGGTCATGTCATAGCGGCGGCGGCGAGCCACTCAAATCACATATGATTAGTAATGGCGCGCTCTTTAATGCACCACTTCACGGTGCTGATATAGAGGGTGATATCGTAGTGCAACAGAACAATCTTGAATCTTGTTCTGTCTGTCACTCAGAAGCTAAGCTCGCTGAGTCTCACAAGCTCTAAATTAGTTACTGTACCTTATAACGTCTCGCCCTGCATTTGAGACTGGCCGCTATCAACCAATAGCGGCTTTTTCACTCGAAAACAAATGCTAACACTTGTCGGTGAGCGGCGTACCTATTTGGAGGGCAAGGCTATTCAGCCAAGAGGGCGGATAGTCGTTCTAACTCAAACTTGGCTAATTCAATAGTTCGTATTGACGTAAGCCATATCTATCGGCGTATTCCTAACGCAAGAGCTGCGTGAATTGAGGACTAAGGAGTCATCTGCCCTGTTTGTAATTTCAACTTAAATGCTGTTTATTGCGTGATGGAAAAGGCTTTATTCAGCTTCATCATAAAGTTGATACAGCCACTACTGGTGAAAACTATTAAGTGGATCTGGTTACCAACCTTATTGACGTTTGCCCCAACTACTACACCATGCTGCACACTGAAAGCCCGCGATGTATTTCACTAAGCTTAGAAAGATAATTATTAGCAGCGCAAAATTGCGATATAGTGACGTCCAATATGCGTAAAGCCATTTAGTCGTAGGTTTTAAATTGTTGCCACAAAACATCGAAAAAAGTATTAGCCACAGTTGGTTTGGCCAGCTGTATTTAGGCAAATCTAATGCGGTTAAGTTAACTGCTGATGGTATTGAATTTAGCTGTGCTAAAGGCCAGTTTTTAGCGCTGTACCGCAAACCCCAAACTGCAGTTGATAAGGTGCATATATCCTGGCAGCAGCTAATATCTCCACCTGTTTTCTCTCTGAGCTTTTTTGGAACTTTGCTAAGTTTTCAAGTTGATGGCAAGCCACAACAGCTTGCTTTTCTCAGTTATTTAGCCAAATCAAAATTCAAACAACAAGTTGAAGTACTGTGGGCGCAAGCTCATGAACAGCTGTTATGCCGTTTAATCACGCGGATTGAAGCTACCCTCGCTAATCATTATCTACGTGCATCGCTACTAGAGAAGATGCAGTTAAGAATAGCGCGAGAATATAAACGCTGGTTCCCTTGGTGCCAGTCCCTGTGCGATCCCTTATATAAGTCGTTTGAATTATCAACACCGACTAAGCTCGCACTAAATAAGCTACAGCAGTTTTATCGCTGGGATAAAGTGACCATAAAGCAGCTGCGTGAAGGCTATATTCAATCTCAACTGCTTAAGCATGCTGATTTTTTTGACCATATTGAATCTAATCCTTTAACGGATAAGCAGCGACTGGCTTGTGTTATTGATGATGATAACAATTTGCTGCTCGCTGGGGCGGGAACCGGAAAAACCAGTGTCATGGTCGGGCGTGCAGGGTACTTAGTTGAGAGTGGCAAAGCCCAAGCGAGTGAGATCTTATTGCTAGCTTATGGCCGAAAAGCGGCTGATGAGATGGATCAACGGATCAAAGATAAGCTTGGGACTGATGAGATTAACGCGAGCACTTTTCACCGTCTGGGGTTAAAGATCATCGCCGCAGTGGAGAGAACTGCGCCCAGTTTGTCGCCATGGGCGGATGATGAAAAAGCCAAAGATAACTGGGTACAACAAACACTCGCTGCACTGCTTGAAGATCAGGACTATCGTCAGCAGCTTTTCGAGTATTTCAGTCAGTTCTATTATGTTGAGAAAAGTCCTTTCGATTTTGACTCCGAAGGCGAATATTTTGAATACCTCAATGACAACGATATTCGTACGCTTAAAGCTGAGAGGGTAAAGAGCTTTGGTGAACTTTATATTGCTAATTGGCTCTTCAGTAATGGTATCGAATATCAGTACGAAGCTAAGTATGAGCATGATGTCAGCAGTATCGATTTTCGCCAATATCAACCGGATTTTTACCTGCCAGAGTATGGCGTTTATATTGAGTATTATGGCGTTGATGAAGCAGACAATACCGCACCTTACATTGATAACAAGGCATACCTTGAATCCATGGCATGGAAGCGCGACCTTCATAGCAACAATGAGACTGCTTGCATTGAGCTATTCTATTACCAACATAAAAAAGGGTTGTTAATTGGCGAGCTAGAACAGGCTTTAACGGCGTTTAAAGTCAAATATTCACCGTTACCTGATGCCGCTATCCTTGCGACTTTGCATGAACTAGGACGGGTTACAGAGTTGGCAAAACTCTTTAGCCAACTTATTGGATTGTATAAAGCGGCTTGTGTTGATGATCGCGGACTCGAGAGGGTATTCGACAACGCAACGGACCCCAAGCAGACACGTAAGGCGTTCGAGTTGCTGGTGCCGATATTAAATCGTTACCAACAACATTTATCTGACTGTGGCGATATTGATTTTGAGGACATGATTGGCAAGGCGATCTCTTATGTTCAAAGTGGTCAATTCATTAGTCCATGGCGCTATATTTTGGTTGATGAGTTTCAAGATATTTCAGAACCAAGAGCTCGCCTAGTGCGCGCGTTACGAGACTCTAGCTCAGCTCACTCCAACAGTAAGGCGTCACTATTTTGTGTCGGTGATGACTGGCAGGCCATTTATCGTTTCACCGGGGCGGATGTGAGCTTAACGACTAAGTTCACTGAATATTTTGGCGCAACGGCTGAGACTTATCTCGATCTCACCTTTAGATTTAACAGCAGCATTGGCGAGGTCGCGACCCAATTTGTGACTCAGAATCCGACACAACTAAAGAAGGATATTCGATCGGTTGTTCAAGTCAATCAACCTGCCGTTTCACTTATACAGCGTGGAGATAATGACAAGCCGACGACGGACAATCCCAGCCCCAATGCACTGGAACAAGCATTAACTGCGCTGAGTGCAAGAGCGAACTTGGATGACGATGATCCCAAGCGCAAGCCGACTGTGTATTTACTTGGCCGTTTTTGGTTTCAGTTACCTGACAGAAATGAGCTGAAGCTGCTAAATTCCAAATACCCAAGTTTAACCATTGAATGTCAGTCGTTTCATGCATCTAAAGGTAAAGAGGCCGATTATGTGGTGATTACTGGCATGAAAACCGGTAAGCATGGTTTCCCCTCAAAGAAAGTCACTCCTGCATTACTGGATGCCTTTTTGCCAAAGTCGGAAGCATTTGAATATGCTGAGGAGCGTCGACTGTTTTATGTGGCGTTAACCCGGGCAAAGCACCGGGTATATGTATTGGCTGACATGACGGATGTTAGTCCGTTTGTGGTTGAGCTGCTTCAAGACGGATACCCAATAGCGCAAGCAGAGTTCAGCACCTCTTTAGTACAAAAGTTGTTTGAACAGATCAAATGCGTTCGTTGTACAACGGGGACCCTAAAGCCAAGAACTGGTCAGTTTAAATCCTTCTATTCATGCTCTCACTTTCCCTTGTGCGATCACAAAGAGGAGGGCTGTGATCGTTGTGGTAGCGCGATGACACGTAAACGTTTTACTGGCTTCAAGGTTTGCATTAATGACGACTGCAGCCATACCATACCGCTTTGCAATGTTTGTGGTGGCGATATGGTATTGAGAGAAGGCACTCGAGGGGAGTTTTGGGGGTGCAAGAATTATCGCGGCAAGAAATCACCCAGCTGTCGCAATGCTGTGAATAAATCTAAGGTAGCCCTACCGAGTTAGTTTTGATATTGGCTGGAGCACTTATTCTACCCCTGCGTTGTTGATCTTTGATAAGAGCAGGCCCATACCATAACAGCGTGAGTTTTTTGGGACACAACTAACATCTCTACTTAGAGTTGACCATCAAACCGACGATGGTCATCCTTTTAATATAAGAAGTTCACAAACCAACGAGTCACGAGTTTATCGTCAACTGGAAGCGACAGTGACTCGATGCCAATTTCAACTCTTTGATGGGGGATCCTGTCACGGCGGGCATCCATTAGATCCTCTGAGTAGCTCTTACTAAACTCAGGATGTCCCTGAACACCAAGAAAGTGGTCGTTTATCTGGATCATATAGAAGGGGCAGAAATCACTGGCGGCAATAATCTCAGTATCTTCAGGCAGTTTACTCACTTGATCTTGATGACTTACCACCAAAGATATCGCCTCTGCAGCTCCATCCATCCAAGGTTTTCTCTGAGTGATCATTGATGTAGTCACACCTACGCCCCAGCCTTTTGGAGATTTGATGACCTCACCTCCCAACGCTTTGACCATCATCTGATGACCAAAACAGATCCCAATGAGCTTTTTCTTACAGGCATAGAGTTTGGCGATGAAATGCCTAAACTGGATCACCCAAGCTTCATCATCATTGACCCCATAACGACTTCCTGTCGTAATATAGGCGTCGCATTCATCCAATGAATCGGGGTAGCTGCCATCAATCACTCGGTAAACAGAAAATGCTAATTCAGTGTCTAAATTCTCAAACAGGCGAGTAAACATCATCGGATAATTACCATGTTTAGCTTGCAGTGCTTCGGTGACATCATCGCATTGCAAAATCCCTATTCTCATCGCAATCCTCCTCTGTGAAAAACGTTTTATTGCCTGATAAATCTGTTTAATAAAGCAGGCTGAGAGCCGCACATTGTGACTCCCAGACGGGTATTATTTTAATTGACCTTTAACCGCATCACTAAAGAGCAATGAATACTCGGCATCGGTTAATATTATCGGATTGCCTGCGGAAGCCGCGTCTTTGGCTGACATTTTTCCGACCAAAACCGCGTCATCTAAATTGATCCCTATCTCGGCTAAGGTGTGCGGAATATTAAGTTGCTCCCTTAGCGTTAGCACCCAAGACAGAAAACCATCAAAACTCGCGTCATCTAACTCAAGGTATCGCGACAAACGTGTGATGCGCTCCTCTATAACACTGCGGTTTCGTATCAACACATAGGGCATTAAAATCGCATTTAATAATCCATGATGTTTGTTATACAGCGCACCAAGGGAGTGAGCGATAGCATGCATTCCGCCCAAACCACGTTGAAAACTGGTCGCTCCCATAGTCGAAGCTACTAGCATCTGTGTTCTCGCTTCAATGTCTTCACCATTGGTCACAGCTCTTGGAAGGAAGTCTTTCACTAAACGTATCCCCTCAATAGCAATTCCCTCCGCCATAGGGTGATAAAAAGGCGCACAATAGGCTTCTAGATTATGCGACAAGGCGTCTAAACCCGTTGCCGCGGTAATATGAGGTGGCAAGCTTAAGGTTAATGTCGGGTCGAGCAAAACATGCGCGGGTAGCATATTGGGATGAAAGATAATGCGTTTAATATGATGAGGTCCATCGGTGTCGGTGATGACTGACGCGCGGCCTACTTCAGAACCCGTCCCTGCAGTGGTGGGCACTGCCACCACTGGAAGCATTAGGCTTTCATCGACAAGAGTCCAATTACTGCCAATATCTTCGGCGGTCCATAAAGAGATCGCTTGCTTCGCTATCATGGCGATTGCTTTTGCTGCATCTAAACTTGAGCCGCCACCGAACGCTACCACACCATCGAAACCGCCAGCGTTTAAAAACAGTGCGCCATCGCGAACATTGTTGCCGGTTGGGTTTCCCTGTATATCAGCAAAAACATCAGCTTCAAGTCCAGCTTCTATGCAATATGCTATTGCCTCTTTGACCATCGACAAACCGGATAAACCAGGGTCGGTGATCAACAGCACTTTGGTCATATTAAGTACTTTGCAACGCTCACCAAGCTGATCTAAACAGCCTTCACCCACTGTGATGGCAGTGGGGAAATTCCAACTTGCATGTAAATCCATCTATCTACTCCCTTTTGGATCTAGCCTATACGGGCACTGAGTTAAATATGCTTTATATGAAATGACTTAGGCCGAGTCAGCTGCTCAAATCCTAACTGAGATAGAGTGCAGCCACGACCCGACTGCTTTACCCCTGTCCACGCTAATGCGGGATCTAAATAATCACAGCGATTAAGGAAAAAAGTCCCTGTCTGCAGGCGTTCACCTAACGCAATCCCGAGGTCGATATCTTGGGTAAAGATACTGGCGGTTAAGCCAAAATCGCTGTCGTTCATTAATGTAATGGCTTGGTCATCACTCGATACTTTCATTATCCCGACCACAGGGCCGAACGACTCCTGTGTCATCACGCTCATAGAGTGATCTACATGTGTCAGGATCTGTGGTGCAAGGTAAGGCGTTCCGTTCTGACTCAGCGGAAACAGTGCTTCGTCTATATGGGCTATGGCACCTTGCTCAATTGCATCAGCTATCTGCTCTCTGACAAAATCCGCCGCTGAGGTGCGCACCATGGGGCCTAAGGTGGCGCTTGGATCATCTGCACGCCCTAACTGGTATTGTTTGGTTAAGGCCACCGCCTTACTGACAAATTCATCATAAGCGTGCTGGTGGACGTAGATGCGCTCAATTCCGCAGCAAGATTGTCCTGAGTTGAAAAAAGCACCATCGACTAAGGTCTCAACGGCACTGTCTATATCCGCATCCTCACGGACATAGGCGGGATCTTTGCCGCCAAGCTCTAGACCAACACCAATAAAGCGTCCACAAGCGGCCTTTTCTACCATCTTCCCGCCATAAACAGAGCCGGTAAACGCCACATAATTGATCTGCTCATTGGCGATAAGTTTGGCGGTGTTATCGTGACTCATATGCAAGTATTGAAAAACGCCTTTAGGTAATCCCGCTTCTTTAAAGGCCTGATATAAGCGCTCGGCGCACAGTGGTGTTTGAGCTGAGTGTTTGAGTATCACGCAATTACCCGCCAATAAAGCAGGAATGATGGCATTTATCGCGGTTAAAAAAGGGTAGTTCCAGGGAGCGATAACCAAGACTGTGCCTAAGGATTCACGTTTGATATAACGGGTAAAGCCTGACTTTTCTTCGAGCTGGATATCCGCTAACGCTTGCTCGCAAACCTCAATCATATAGTCACTGCGCTCGGCAACGCCGGCAAGCTCACCGCCGCCGTAACGTATAGGTCGTCCCATCATCCAGCTCAGTTCTTTCGCTATGTCATCTTTATGACTCAATAACTGCTCGATAGCCTGTTTACATAAGGCTTTACGTTGAGATAGCGGGGTCAGTTTCCAGCTTGCCTCAGAACTATTATAGGCTGCCGTTGCTTGCTCGACAGAGGCTAATAGCTGATGCTCGTCAGCGAGCGGACGGCTGACAAAAATGCTGCCATCTATGGGAGATAGGGTGTGCTGCATCTCTGGTTTCGAGAATGATTCCATAAATAAGGTAACTCCATTGCTACAACTTAAATTTCAACTTTAACTTCAAATAAGTGGTTTACACCATAAAACTCACAGCAGCAGAAAGATGCTTGTGGGCTTAAATAATCTCGAAATAACGCTCCATCTCCCAATCGGTAACATGCTTTCTAAACTCACGCTCTTCCCACTCACGGCTGATGGCGTAATGCTCGACAAAGGTTTCACCAAAACAGCTTTTTGCCGCTGAAGATTGCTTGAATCGTTGCGTCGCATCCCACAGAGTGGCGGGCAGCGCTAATGACGCATCATGGCTCTGCTCGTAAGCGTTACCTTTCACTTGAGCTTGCGGTTCTAACTCGTGCTCTATGCCATAGAGGCCGCTGGCAAGTGCAGCAGCAAGTGCAAGGTAGGGGTTCGCATCGGCTGCACCGAGTCGATATTCAACCCGCTGAGATGACGCCGATCCAGGAATAACCCTCAAAGCCGTGGTTCTGTTTTCAACGCCCCAAGTGGCATCAGTAGGCGCCCAGAATCCGGGGACCATCCTAGAATAACTGTTAATAGTCGGGGCTATCATGCACAGAAATTCAGGCATCAATGCCTGTTGGCCAGCCAAAAAATGCCGTTGTATTTTGCTCATGCTGTGAGTCTGGCTGGGGTCATAAAAAGCCGAGCTACCATCTTTGTTTTGTAATGAGAGGTGAATATGGCCACTTTGCCCCGGATAATCCCCTGACCACTTCGCCATAAAGGTCGCCATCAGATCCCGTCTCTGTGCCAACACCTTCATAAAGGTTTTAAACAGTGCCCCTTTATCGGCCGCCGCTTCGGCATTATCAACCGCAATCGCCGCCTCAATTACGCCTGGGCCTGTTTCGGAATGGATCCCTTCGATAGGAAAATCCATGGTCTCAGACATCGACAAAATAGCTTGATAAAGATCAGAGTGCACAGAGTTACGGATCATTGAGTAACCGAACCAATCTGGGGTTATTGTCTCTAGATTGCGGAAGTTTTTTTCGCGGATTGATTTTGGTGTTTCGTTAAATAAAAAGAACTCATATTCCAATGCCGCAAACGGGTTAAAGCCCATGCTTTCAGCTTTCTCTATCACACGTCTTAGTGTCCCTCGTGGGCAGACAGCTTCAGCTTCTCCGGCAAACTCTGCGATAAACAGCAGCATGCCTTCTTCACCAATTACATCGCGGCAGGTATGGGGTAATATCCGCACTGGTGCATCGGGATAACCTGTGTGCCACCCTGTGTATTTAGCATTGTCATAGAGTTGATCTTTGACGTCCCAACCAAGTACCACATCGCAAAATGCAAAGCCTTTATCTAAGGAAGCTATAAACTTGGACTTAGACATATACTTACCGCGCATCACCCCATCATTATCAAATAGACCAACCTTAATATGGGCTAAACCACGCTCCTCTATAATGGCAATGGCATCGGCAATACTGTTAACTTGTCTCGCTTCCATATTCGCGCTTCCTTATTATTGTTCTTGATAAGATGAACTTGGCTTAGCGCTGCAGTTCATCGTCAGACTTCATTTATTACTTATTATATTTTTTTAATCTTAGTCGCTAAATTTGCAGGGAATAAGCTTGGCTGACAGAATAAAGTAGCTCACTGCCAGCCTCTTAATACTAATTAAGTTCAGACTCAGCTGAGGCGATCATGTCAAACTCCTCCTCTGGTGCCGAAGCCACCAATCGATGACGACTATAGAGGACAAAGTAAGTCACCATTATGAGATAAAAGAGGGCCGACCACATGGCAGCCTGAAGGCTGACCACAAAGGTGGATGCGAGTGCGACGAGTGAGAGCACTAATGCGATAGAGGATGTAAAAATACCGCCAGGGGTTTTATAAGGGCGTTCAAGATTAGGTTCTTTTTTACGCAGTAAAATATGTGACAAACTCATCATCGCGTAGGAGATAGTAGCGCCAAATACCGCCATGGTGATCATCAAGTCACCTTCACCGGTTAGCGACAACAGAAAGCCCAATATTCCCGGTACGATTAACGCCCAAACTGGCACTTTACGTTTTCCAGACAGCGAGAGGAAACGGGGCAAATAACCGGCGCGGGAGAGGGCGAAAACTTGACGTGAATAGGCATAAATAATAGAGAAGAAACTGGCAATCAAGCCAAACAGACCGACAATATTAACAAACTTGGCAGCCAGTGAATCCTGACCATAAACAGATTGCAGTGCCCCCACTAATGGCGCGCCATGGGTTTTCATCGCTTCGGCGCCTGCGCCTCCAGGAGCGAGCAATAACACCGCTGCAGCAAATACGATCAATACCAACATAGAGGCGATAATCCCCTTAGGCATATCTTTCGCTGGGTTCTTCGCTTCCTCAGCGGCCAATGGCACGCCTTCTACCGCAAGAAACAGCCACATCGCAAATGGCAGTGCGGCCCAGATCCCCATATAACCTTCAGGAAGGAAACTGCTGGATCCTGCAACATTAGGGTTGGCCGCAATATCGAATAGATTGGCCGAGTCGAAATGTGGCACCATGCCCACCATAAAGACACCTATAGCGATCACCGCGAGCAGGGTTATCCCCATCATGATCCTCAGTGCTTCACCAGCTCCCCACAGATGTAAACCGACAAACACGACATAGAAGGCCGCATAGACAATCGGCCCGTCTATACCGACAAGCTCATGGACATAACCGCCAATAAAGATAGCGATAGCGGCAGGCGCGATGGCATATTCTAATAAAATAGCTGTGCCGGTGAGAAATCCGCCCCAAGGTCCCATGGCGCGTCTGGCAAAGCTATAGCCACCGCCAGCCGTCGGCAGTGAAGATGACATCTCCGCTAAACTTAATACTAAGCAGATATACATTAAGCCCATCACCAGAGTGGCGATAAGCATTCCGCCAAATCCGCCAAGTTCAAGACCAAAGTTCCATCCGGCAAAATCGCCTGAAATCACATAGGAGATCCCCAGACTGGCCAGCAGTACCCAGCCAGCAACCCCTTTTTTGAGTTGACGTTGGCTCATGTATTCATCGGAAACGGCTTTATACTCAATGCTTTTATTTTTTGTGTTAGGAGCATGTTGTATCTTTGATTCATGTGACATGACACTTCCCTTAATCTTGGTTTGCGAAATGGCCCGGATAATTCGCTTTGAATTAATACCTGACCGAACCTAATAGCCTCCTGGCTTAACGACAACAACAATCATTTGTACTAACGCTGTAGTATTAATAATTTTAATACTATGAAAAACATCAGCGGCTTATTTTTTAGTTTTTAGTCGCAAAAACTCATTCTACGCACTAACCAATATCGATGGCTGATACCAGCCAAGGCAGATCCTTTTCAAGCTCTGGTAGGAAACACTGAGACATGATTTGACAACTGTCTCTGGCCATCTGCTCAGCCAAATCGCTCAGTTCATGCCGTCGAGTGACCAAGGTAAGACGCCTGTTAAAGCCATCGTTAGCAGGAAGAGGCAGGCACCTTACTTGCGCTAAAGGGATCCCACTCTGGTATAAACATAGCGGTGTGGTGATGGTGCAGCCTAGGCCAGACGCGACCATAGAGAGCACGGCAAAGGTATTGTCGAGCTGTAACCTCATGGCAGGCTCAAGGCCAACTCGTCTTAAGTAGCGCTCTATATTGGTGCCGATTAAAGAGTCATTGGTGTAGCGCACAAAATCTAGCTTTTGCAGTAAACGATTAATATCATTAATGGAACTCACATCTGCATATTGGCAGCTTAAATTCAGAGGAACCACTAACACAAAAGGCTCGCTTAATATGGGGTAGCGACAGAGGTCATCACAGTCTTCAAGTGCATCATCAGAAATAATAATATCGACCTGACGAGACACCAGTGCATCCGCGTGCATATGAGAGCGACCCGTGGTTAGACTCCAGTTCTCGGTTCGCCTCTTTACCACTTCAATTAACGGCTTACCTAAAGAGGTTGCCAGAGAATCAACCATGGCAATACGCACTAAATGAAGCTGTTCAAATGTCCCCTGAGTAAACACCTTTTGGGTTTGCTCTGCTTGGGAAAGAAGATGGCTAGATTGATCGAAAAAATAACGGCCAGCGATAGTAAGTGCAAGAGGCCGAACACTGCGATCAAGCAGCTCGACCTTAAGGTTCTTTTCTAGCATCGATAGGGTCTGAGAGACTGAAGATTGCGTCAATCCTAAACGTTTAGCCGTCTCTGTCATGCTGCCAGTTTGGGCTGCAATCACAAACACCTGCAAACCTTTTAAATCAAAATCAAATGCTCGCAATGACGTCCCTATTTAGCTTGAATAAAGTGGTGAATAAGCAAAAATATGGCATGAATATCACTCAGTTAGAAGCTTTTTTAATCACAATGGAAGATTAAGCAGCTTACAAGCTTGCTCATTGTGAGAGATTACTTCAGCAACAGGTAATTAAATGGGACAGCGTTAAACATCAAATTATGCCAATGTTTAGCTGAGTTTATTATCATTGGTGTCATCTGAGTTTCATGTGTGTGGCTGAAGCCCTGATCTTTGAGGAGGTGTGGTCGAATGAAGGTTTGGGAAGTTTTAGGCCGTGATAGTCAATCAGTGTTGAAGACTTTGGCGAGCATCTTGTCGGATGAAATATTCTGTGGATAAGTAGCTGTAGGCTTAGGTGATTTTCGAAAGAGCAACAATACAGCGGGGGCATATGGGGGGACGTATAAACAAAAACGGGTTAACCATTTCTGATTAACCCGTTTCGATACAACATATTAAGACGTGAGTCTTAGTTCATGCCGTATTTTTTTAATTTTTTACGCAAAGTACCACGGTTGATACCTAGCATGTTTGCAGCACGAGTTTGGTTGCCGCGAGTATGTTGCATAATGATATCTAGCAGCGGAGCTTCAACTTCGCTTAACACCATTTCATATACTTCTTCAGCTTCTTGCCCGTCCATCTGAGCGAAAAAGTTTGTTACCGCACGCTTTACTGCATCGCGTAATAACTGTGGCTTGATTGCGCCACTTGCGGTTTCGATTTTGCCAACAGTCAGTGGGTGAACTTCAGTGTGAGTTGTTTGATCAAACATTCGTATTCTGCTCTTTATTTATTTGCTGCAAATTCATCAAAATAGTGTTCCACCATGGAACATTGTTCTTCAACGGTCACAAGCTGATTAAACTCAGCTCGAAAAGCGCGTTGTGTTTCTTGGTTTAGATACCATCCAACGTGCTTTCTTGCGAAACGGATGCCTTTATAATCGCCATACAATGCGTAAAGCAGTTTAAGGTGTTCCAGCATCAATTGACGCTTTTCATCCATCTCAACGGGCGCTAGCTTATTACCTGTGTCCAAGTAATGTTGGATTTCCCTAAATATCCAAGGCCGTCCTTGAGCGCCCCGGCCTATCATCAAAGCATCCACACCAGTATAATCCAGCACAAAGCGTGCTTTCTCTGGCGTTAAAATATCTCCATTAGCGACGACAGGTATCGAGATCTGTTTTTTAATTGCTTTAATCGTGTCGTACTCGGCATTGCCTTTGTACATGCACTGTTTTGTTCTGCCGTGAACGGCTAACGAAGCAATGCCACAATCTTCTGCAATCTGGGCGATATGAACACCATTCCTGTGCTCTGGAGCCCACCCCGTTCGAATTTTTAGTGTCACAGGCACATCAACTGCTGCTACTACGGCACGTAGAATTAATTCTACTTGCTGTGGATCTTGCAACAAAGCGGAGCCTGCTAGCTTTCTATTCACTTTTTTTGCTGGACAGCCCATATTGATATCAATGATCTGAGCGCCTTGTTGCACATTCACAACAGCGGCATTCGCCATTAATTCAGGGTCTGAACCGGCTATTTGAACCGAACGTATTCCGTCTTCACCTACGTGTGTCATACGTAAGCGGCTTTTATCGGTATCCCAAACATCAGGATTAGATGAAAGCATCTCTGAAACCGCCATGGCTGCGCCATAACGAATACAAAGATTTCTAAAGGGCTGGTCCGTGACACCTGCCATTGGGGCCACGATCAGCTGATTTTTCAGTCGATAGGGTCCAATCTGCATTTATCAAATCACCTTGCTCGTCAAAGGGGCGCTATAGTACGCCTTTTTCAAGCCTGTGAAAAGGTCAATAAATGACCTGAGGGCAACTTTTTTTCTTGACTTTTGCTAGGTGAGAAGTCTGTCGCGGCGCAGAGTGCGCCGCGTATTACCGTTATTTGCGTATCCCTGTCAAGCGGCTCCAGTCGTCTTTGTGAGCAGGCTCGTCCATGTCGAACCATTTGCTATAAAAGGCTGAAACTTCTTCAGCTTGTTCTTTTAGTAGACCTGAAAGGGCAAGTTGGCCGCCTGGCAACACTTTATCAGCAATTAATGGCGCCAATTCACGTAATGGGCCTGCAAGAATGTTTGCCACTAAGATGTCTGCTTGCAGATCTGCGGGTTGGTCTTCTGGCAGATACAGCGAAAGCCTGTCTTGCACGCCGTTACGCTCTGCATTGGCTTTAGATGCGTCAATTGCTTGGTAATCGATATCGATGCCTGTGACACGTTCAGCCCCTAGCTTGAGCGCAGCGACAGCGAGAATGCCTGAGCCACAACCAAAGTCGATGACGTCTTTATTGCGGTAGTCGAGTCCATCTAGCCACTCTAAACATAAAGCGGTGGTTGGGTGAGTACCTGTGCCGAAGGCAAGGCCGGGATCTAAAATCACGTTGACCGCGGTTGGATCTGGGATCTCACGCCAGCTTGGACAGATCCAAAGGCGGTCACCAAACTTAATTGGGTGGAAGTTATCCATCCATTCACGTTCCCAGTCTTTGTCTTCAACTTGCTCTATCTTATGGCCGAAGTTTTTACCTAAATAAGGCAGCAGTTTTAGACGCTCAACCACAGGTGCTAAATCGTGATCGGCTTCAAATAGTGCAATGATGACCGTGTGACTCCACAGTGGTGTTTCACCCAAAGTGGGTTCATAGATCGGGGTGTCTTTACCGTCTTCGAAGGTAATGGAAATTGACCCTTCTTCCATCAGCTGATCGCTAAGTGCGTCTGCGTGAGGGCCGTCGGTATCAATTCTTAGTTGGATCCAAGGCATGACAATTCTCGTTAGCTAGATATATCGACGTATTGTATACCCAAACGACCTCAGAATGCAGTATTCAGCATGTCGAAAAGGGAATAACCATTATCTCAATCATTGCCTTGTTCAGCTATCCTACTTGAGCTCTGAAACCAGCGTTTTGAAGTGAGTTGGGTATTTCGTTAAGCTTAAATCAGGTGCAGGACTCTATGGCAATTAGTCACTGTTTTACTTGAGCAATTAGTGACTTATAGTCCGCTTGTAATAACAGTATCCCTCAGGAGGACGTTTAGATTGTTTTGTTTGAAATGTTGCTTCAAGTAGCTGAAAATCATTGGTTAAAAGGTATTACCGCTGTTCTGTGTTTTATGCCTTGTTTGTGATCTTACTCTAATACTCACTTGAAAGAGCGTGAGCAAGATCACGATTGAAAATGCAGTTTCAACGAGGTGATTAACAAGTTGCTAGAGTGTAAATCCCACGACTAGGCATAAGATAAACAAGATAACTACTATGTTAGCATCCTACGTAAGCGCAACCGGACATCCCGCATCAGCTAAAGCGGACAAAATACAAAGCATCACCGGTGTATTGATGGGCTGCTTTCTATTAGCTCATCTACATTTTGAATCTAGCATTTTACTTGGTAAAGAGGCGTTTTATACCGTAGTGCAGTTTCTCGAAGGGGGCATGTTTAGCTCAACGGGACATGGCTTCCCGATTGTCACTAAGGTTTTTTCGGTGTTTATGTTACTGGTGGTGATGGCGCATGCGGCAGTGGCTTTACGTCGTTTCCCTGCGCAAATAGGGCAGTGGCGTGCACTTAGACGTCATATGTCAGTGATTAATCATAAAGACAGCCATGCGTGGTTCTGGCAGCTGATTACGGGCTTTGTGTTGTTCTTCCTTGTGCCTGTACACCTCTTTACCATGATAGCCAATCCAGAAATAGGTCCTCATCTTTCGGCTGACAGAGTCTACAACCAAAATGCTTGGTTGCTATACGCCTTACTGCTACCTGCTGTGGTGATCCACGCGATGATAGGACTTTACCGCGTGGCAGTTAAGTGGGGTTTAACCACTAAACGTACGGGGCTGCGTAAGCTGGCTAAAGGCTTGATTATTTATCTTATCGTCATTGGTCTTATGAGTCTTATATCTTATCTAATCATTGGCAGTGATTTGAGCTTGCCCGTTGAAGCTTATCGCCCTAGTTAGTTACGGCCATATTTTATTAATCGATAAATTAGGTATCGCTGGATTAATTACTTTTTTGTTGATCTACCTCACTGTTGGGAAGTTATTTGTGAGCGACATTGGTTACAGTGTCTTTAAGCGAAAATTCAACAACATGGATAGGGAAGCGAATGAGAATAATAAAAAATCGCGGTAAATTGAGTGGTTGGCTTGATATAAGCCAAAGCGCCAGTGGGGTGGTGCTAGCGGTATTTTTGTGGACGCACCTGTTATTGGTGTCATCCATATTATTGGGTAAAGATGCGATGACATGGGTCGCTAAAACCATGGAACTGAGTTTTTTAACGGCTGACGGTCATGGCTACCCTTGGGTGGTGACGGTCATCGCTGTTGTTATTGCCGCTATCGTATTGGTTCACGTTTTGGTTGCGGCGCACAAAATGCCGCTCAACCTACGTCAACAAAAAGCGCTAAAGCAGCAACTCAGCATGGTGAACCACGGCGACACTCGTTTATGGGTTTGGCAAGCCGTTACTGGCGTGGTGATTTTTTTGCTACTGCCAGTGCATTTGTGGCTCATTGGCGCTGCACCGGAAACCATAGGGCCCTATGGCAGTGCGGATAGAATTTGGCAACAGGGCGTATGGTTACTGTATTTACCTTTACTCTTTTGCGTTGAACTGCATGCAGCCATTGGTGTATATCGTGTTGCGGTTAAGTGGGGTGCCGTCAGAGATCTCAATAGTCGTAGCAGGCTGAAAAAAATAAAAAGCATTATCAGTGCCATCTTTATTGTGGTGGGTATTGCTTCATTGCTGGCCTTTTTGCCTTACGCAAATGGTTAGTCGAAAGCACTTATTAGCACAATGCTGTGTAAATCAAATATTTGAATGTAAGAACCATAAATTGACTCTGTACCCGCTTAAGGAGCACGTGTGAAACTGATATATACCGATTCGTTAGTGATCGGCGCTGGACTTGCTGGATTACGCGTCGCCATCGCCTCAAAAGAGCGTGGGCTAGATACTGTTGTATTGTCATTAGTCCCTGCTAAACGGTCGCATTCGGCTGCGGCGCAAGGTGGCATGCAAGCAAGTCTGGGCAATACCGTGAAAGGTATGGGAGATGATGAAGATGTGCACTTCCAAGATACGGTAAAAGGATCTGATTGGGGTTGCGATCAAGATGTGGCACGTATGTTTGCTCATTGTGCCCCTAAAGCAGTCCGTGAGTTGGCGAATTGGGGCGTACCTTGGACACGCGTTACGGCAGGCCCAAGACAAGTGGTGGTTAACGCCGAGAAAGTCACCCTCGAAGAGGCTGAAGTTGCGCATGGCTTAATTAATGCCCGTGACTTTGGTGGTACTAAAAAATGGCGTACCTGTTACACGGCTGATGGTACCGGTCATTCACTGCTATATGCCGTCGATAACAAAGCGATATCGATGGATATCCCGGTGCATGAGCGCATGGAAGCCTTATCGCTTATCCATGATGGTAAGCGCTGCCATGGCGTAGTAGCACGCTGTCTGGTGACCGGAGAACTACGTGCTTATGTCGCTAAGTCGACCACGATAGCCACCGGTGGTTACGGCCGAATTTATGAAGTATCAACCAATGCCATTATCTGTGAAGGGATAGGCCAAGCACTTGCGCTTGAAACCGGTGTTGCCAAGTTGGGTAACATGGAAGCGGTGCAGTTCCATCCTACAGCCATCGTACCCGTCGGGATCTTAACGACAGAAGGTTGTCGTGGTGACGGCGGCTTATTGCGAGATAAAGATGGTCACCGCTTTATGCCAGACTATGAGCCTGAAAAGAAAGAGTTGGCATCACGTGATGTAGTGTCGCGCCGTATGACCGAACATATGCGCAAAGGTAAAGGCGTTGATAGCCCTTATGGACCGCATCTATGGCTTGATATTACCTTGCTTGGCCGTAAGCATGTTGAAACTAACTTGCGTGAAGTGAAAGAGATCTGTGAGAACTTTTTAGGTATCGATCCTGCTAAGGAGTGGATCCCAGTACGCCCGACTCAACATTATTCAATGGGGGGTATCCGTACCGATTCAACAGGGCAGAATCCGCAGTTAAAAGGCCTGTTTAGTGTAGGTGAAGCCGCTTGTTGGGATATGCACGGCTTTAACCGACTCGGTGGTAATTCTCTTGCTGAAACGGTCGTTGGCGGCATGATTATCGGCAAGTACGTGGCTGATTTCTGCCAGCAAAATACCTTAGAGATTGATACTGGTCTGGTTGAGTCTTTTGTTGGCAAAGTGCAAAGCGAGATTGATGACTTAGTCGATGGTGAAGGGACTGAAAGTCCGTTTGAACTGAAAAAGCAGATGCAACGGATCATGATGGATTACGTGGGCATCTTCCGTAATGGCCCTGAGCTTGAAAAAGCCGTTAACGAGCTACAAGCGTTACTTAAGCGTGCTCAAGCATTAGGCCTTAAATGTAAGAAGCGCCACGCTAACCCAGAGCTTGTAGAAGCACTGCGTGTTAAACGTATGCTGAAAGTTGCGCTAACGGTTGCTGCTGGCGCTGCAGCACGTACTGAGAGCCGCGGAGCACACGCTCGTGAAGATTTCCCGCAGCGTAACGATAAAGACTGGCTAAACCGCACTTTGGCAAGCTGGCCAAACGCAGAAGCGTTATCGCCGACGCTGGAATATGAGCAGTTGGATGTAATGAAGATGGAGTTACCGCCTGGCTACCGTGGTTATGGTATTAACAATGCGATAGCGCATCCTGATACGGGCAAGCGCGAGCAGCAGATCACTGAGATATTGAGTCAGTTAGGTGATGATGCCGATAGGCACGAAAGACAAAATGCCTTAATGCCATTTGAGGTGCCAGAGTCATTAATACCTAAGAATGAACGTTTGAGTGAAATGTTAGATCAGCAAGTTGCAGGAGAGGCGAAATGAGCCCAGAAGCCACAAAAGGGCGGATGTTAACCTTTAATATATTCCGTTATGATCCACAAGAACCGGGCGATAAGCCTAAAATGGTGAAGTACCAGCTTGAAGAAACACCGGGTATGACGGTCTTTATTGCGCTTAACCGTTTACGTGAAGAACAAGATACCTCGTTGCAATTTGATTTTGTGTGCCGAGCAGGTATTTGTGGCAGTTGCGCTATGGTCATTAACGGTTTTCCAACGTTGGCTTGCCGAACATTAACCCGCAAATACCCGAAAGGTGACATCATGTTGATGCCGCTACCTGGGTTTGAATTGATTGGTGATCTGTCAGTCAATACCGGCAAGTTTATGCGCGAGCTGGCCGAGCGTTTAAAGTTGTGGCTACACCCCATCAGTGATGATTTGGATGTTCACCGCTTAGAAGCGCCGATGGACCCAGTAGAAGCAGCCAAACTCTACGAGCTAGAACGGTGTGTAGAGTGTGGTGTATGTGTATCAGCCTGTGCCACTAAACAGATGCGCGAAACCTTTGTTGGTGCCGTGGGCATGATGAAACTTGCGCGTTTTGAGCTTGATAGCCGTGACGGTCGTGAGCTTGAAGATTATTATCATGTGATTGGTAACCAAGACGGTGTCTTTGGCTGCATGACTTTGCTAGGGTGCCAAGATAATTGCCCTAAGGACCTGCCGCATATGCAGCAGATTGCCTATCTAAGACGAAAAATGGCAGTCACTTTAGTTTAGGTTTATGGGTTGAAAAAAGTGCTCGAACCCCATGGCTATCGACTCTTGTGGGGGACTAAAGACGCTAAACATTAAAGCCTGCACTTGCAGGCTTTTTTTTGGCTGATATAAAAATCACTAACAGTGATGCTCTGATTAAGTAGAATTTTTATTGGTAAAAACGTGGTGATTTAATACAATAAAGTATTAGTAATGGTCGGTCGTTTATAAAGGAATAATTGATAATGCAGCTAAATGATCTAACTCTTTTCGTGAGAGTCGCTGATTGTGGCAGCCTGACGGGCGCCGCGGTTGAGCTGGATATCTCTTCTGCGGTGGCAAGTGCAGGCCTTAAAAGGTTAGAGAAAGAGCTAGGTACAACCTTGTTTATTCGCAGTACTCGCAGCCTTAGGCTAACCGATGCTGGCGAGCGGTATCTGATCCATTGTCGATCGGCATTAGCTGATCTTGACATGGGGCAGCGGGCAATTACCTCGAGCCTGACCCAGATCTCGGGCACCGTGAGTCTAGCCGTACCATCGGATGTTGGCCGTAATATTATATTACCTTGGCTCGATGATTTTCTATCCGAGTATCCAGAACTCAAACTTCGTCTTCATATTGGCGATAACTTGTCTGATTTTTATCGAGACAAAATTGATGTCGCATTACGCTCTGGTAAACCCAAAGATTCATCGCTGGTGGCCTTTAAAATTTGTGACTCCACGCGAGTACTATGTGCTTCGCCTGAGTATATCGAGCGCATGGGAGCGGTTAATAATTTAGAGCAGCTGCAGCAACATAACTGCTTGTTCTTTATGTTAGATGAGCGCACGCATGATCAATGGTTTTTCAGCAAAGAAGGTCAGCAATATAAGGTGCGAGTGACGTCTAATCGAACCTGCAACGATGCTGATGTTGCACGGCGCTGGGCTGTGGCTGGCCAAGGGGTGGTGTTTAAGTCCTGCCTTGATTTAACGGATGATCTTGAATCAGGGCGATTAGTGCCTATGCTAACGGATTACGTTGGTGAAGAGGCCGACCTCTATCTTGTTTGTCCTGGCCGAGAGCATGTGACGCCGGTGGTATTACTGCTCAGAGATATGTTAAGGGTGCGCTCAAAAGCGTGGTTGGCACGGACAAATAGCAGGTTGATTAAAGACATTCCTGACAGGCAACCAATGACAAAAGTTAGGCAAGCCGATGCCGCAGATTTAGACGTTATAAAGACGTTAGCGAGAGAGACGATAGACAAGTGTTATCGTTCCTTCTTAGGTGATGAAGGCGTTGACTGGTTTATCAATGGTGGTGGTTCAGACAAAGAGATTATTGAACATCTTGAAAATATCATGCTGCTTGAGGTGGATGGAAAAATACAAGGCTTCTGCGCTGCTGAAGAGGGATTCATCCATCTCTTGATGATCCATCCTCAATTACAGCAAACCGGTTTAGGGGGGTATCTATTAGCGCAGGTTGAGAGTATGCAACGAGATGAAGGTTATGAACACCTGCGGTTAGAAATCTTTAAAGGCAATGAGCAAGCGCTCAAATTCTATGTTAAACATGGCTGGTCCATTGTGGGAGAGGAGCAAGATGCATCGTTTGGACTGGTAAGAGTCTTTATGCGGAAAATACTAGACCGATTGTGAAAATAACAGCGTGCAAGAATAACCATAAAAAATGGACATAAAAAAACCGCATAAATGCGGTTTTTTTAGCAGTTGAGACGTTAGAGCTAGATCTTAGTAGAGTTAGGTCTTAGCGCGTTTCATTGCTGTGAAAAATTCTTCGTTCGTTTTGGTCATAGCCAATTTGTCGATTAAGAATTCCATACCAGTGACTTCATCCATTGGGTGCAAGATTTTACGCAAGATCCACATTTTCTGAAGTTCATCTGTTGTAGTGAGTTTCTCTTCGCGACGCGTACCAGAGCGATTGAAATCAATGGCTGGGAATACACGTTTTTCAGCGGCTTTACGAGAAAGGTGTAACTCTTGGTTACCAGTACCTTTAAACTCTTCGTAAATAACTTCGTCCATCTTAGAGCCTGTATCAACCAACGCAGTGGCGATAATAGTCAAGCTGCCGCCATGTTCGATGTTACGAGCTGCACCAAAGAAGCGCTTAGGACGATGCAGAGCATTAGCGTCAACACCACCAGTAAGAACTTTACCTGATGATGGGATCACAGTGTTGTATGCACGAGCAAGACGAGTAATAGAGTCGAGTAAGATAACAACATCTTTCTTGTGCTCTACAAGACGCTTAGCTTTTTCAATGACCATCTCAGCCACTTGTACGTGACGGCTTGCTGGCTCATCGAAAGTAGAAGCAATAACTTCACCTTTCACCATACGTTGCATTTCGGTAACTTCTTCAGGACGTTCGTCAATGAGCAGTACCATTAGCACAACATCTGGATTGTTATAAGCAATGCTTTGCGCCATATTTTGCAATAATAGCGTTTTACCCGCTTTTGGCGGCGCAACAATCAAACCACGTTGACCTTTACCGATAGGAGAGCATAGGTCCAAAATACGTGAAGTGATATCTTCCGTAGAACCATTACCACGTTCCATACGCATACGTTCTTCAGCATGCAGTGGCGTTAGGTTTTCAAAAAGGATCTTGTTGCGAGAGTTTTCAGGCTTATCGAAGTTAACTTCGGTAACTTTTAGCAGAGCAAAATAACGTTCGCCCTCTTTTGGCGGGCGAATCTTGCCAAAAATGCTGTCACCAGTACGCATGTTGAAGCGACGAATTTGGCTAGGTGAGATATAAATATCATCAGGACCCGCTAAATAAGACCCATCAGAGCTACGTAAGAAACCAAAACCGTCCTGCAAAATCTCTAATACACCACCACCGAAAATATCTTCACCGCTTTTCGCGTGGGCCTTTAGGATTGAGAAAATGATGTCCTGCTTACGAGCGCGGGCCATATTTTCTAGCTTCATGTCTTGGGCTAGTTGTACTAAATCTGAAATCGGTGTGTCTTTTAATTCTGATAAATTCATCTTGGGGGGTCTTGTTTTCACGTGACTATGCCATCTTAGATCAATGGGTATGAAGCTTATTGAGTATCGATCGGATAGCGGGAAGTGGGTTAGTTAGAATCTCTTTGGTTATTAAAGTAGCACTAACAAGGCAGGGCGTCTAGAAATTTAATTAAACCCGACACATTTTCTTGTTGAAGCTGTGTCGGGAATCACTCAATCTAGCTTTAGTGGGCAGGTTTAGCCTCTAAAGTCTTACAGTTGTCCGTCGATAAACTCTCTTAGTTGAGTTTTTGAAAGTGCGCCTACTTTCGTTGCCGCTAACTCACCCGCTTTAAATAAAAGCAAAGTTGGAATGCCACGAACACCGTATTTAGCCGGTGATACGTTGTTTTGGTCAACGTTTAACTTAGCAACAGTGATCTTGCCTGCATACTCTTCAGCTACGTCATCTAAGATTGGGGCAATCATTTTACAAGGACCACACCATTCTGCCCAAAAATCAACCAGAACTGGTAGTTCAGAGTTAATTACGTCATTTTCGAAGCTATCGTCGCTTAAGTATACAATCTTGTCGCTCATGTTGTTCTCCAGTTTGGTTGCCATTGCTGGTTTGTTAATGGCTTAACCTGTATATTGGGTCGGTAAAATAGCTTTTCAAGCTATTAAAGTTAATCATTTATTAAAGACGCCACTCGAAGCGATCGTAAAACGCTTTAGACAAGTCGATCAATTGTAGGCATAGTGAGCCTAAGTCGACGACGACTAACGCCTAAAAGCGTATTTAGTTCGCCCTATAGAGAACGTTTAATACACGCTAAAATTCCAAGCATCATAATAAAAAGAGGGAATAGTGATTCCGTCACCGATGCTAATAATACCGTGAAAACCGTTTCTCTGAGTGAGCCCCAATTTTCAGCGATAACAATTCTACCGTTATTTCAAACGATCGAGTTCCTTATTGCAACCTTTTACAGGTAAGCCTGCGCTATGAGCGATACACATTTATCTACAAAAAAGTTTGCCGACTTCCCGCTACAGAAAGAAGTACAACTGGCACTGGACGAAGTAGGCTTTGATTTTTGTACGCCTATTCAAGCATTATCATTGCCGATTTTATTAGAGAAAAAAGATATAGCAGGGCAAGCGCAAACGGGTACAGGTAAAACCCTTGCCTTTTTAGTCGCCACGTTTAATCACCTATTAACTGAACCCGTTCCTGCTGATCGTCAGATCAGTCAGCCACGAGCCATCATTATGGCGCCAACACGTGAGCTTGCGATTCAAATCGCTAAAGATGCCAACTTACTTGCTAAACATACTGGCCTTAAAGTCGGTATCGTTTATGGCGGTGAAGGCTATGACGCACAGCGTAAAGTGCTTGATAAAGGTATTGATATCTTAATTGGCACCACGGGTCGTATTATCGATTATGTTCGCCAAGGTGTTATTAACGTAAGTGCGATTCAAGCGGTTGTGCTTGATGAAGCGGATCGTATGTTCGACTTGGGCTTCATTAAAGATATTCGTTTCTTGTTTAGACGTATGCCTGATGCTAAATCGCGCTTAAATATGTTGTTTTCAGCCACGCTTTCAATGAAAGTGCAAGAGCTGGCTTACGACCATATGAATGAGCCTGTGAAAGTTGAAGTCGAACCAGACGAGAAAACCTCGAAGAATATTAAAGAGGAGATCTTCTATCCATCTATGGAAGAGAAGATGCCACTTCTACTCTCACTGCTTGAGGAAGATTGGCCAGAAAAGGCGATTGTTTTCTCTAACACTAAACACAGCTGTGAAAAAGTGTGGTCATGGCTTGAAGGTGATGGACATCGTGTTGGTTTACTGACCGGTGATGTGCCACAGAAGAAGCGTTTACGTATTCTGGAGCAGTTTACTAACGGTGAAATAGATGTTTTGGTCGCAACAGATGTTGCTGCTCGAGGTCTACATATTGCTGATGTTTCGCATGTATATAACTACGATCTACCTGATGACTGTGAAGATTACGTGCACCGTATTGGTCGTACTGGTCGCGCAGGTAAGAAGGGAGTGTCAGTTAGCTTTGCATGTGAAGAGTACGCATTAAACTTGCCTGCGATTGAGAGCTATATTAAGCATTCGGTACCAGTAACCTCATATGATAGTGAAGCGCTGCTTGATGATATTCCAGCACCGAAGCGTATTCACCGTAAGCCGAGCAGTCATACGCGTAATACACGTGATCGCAATGGCTCTCGTCCACAAGGCGGGCATCGTAACAGTGGTCCGCGTCGTCATGACACGACACGCAGACATTCGTAACAGAGATTTCGCTTAATGAGCGCTCCTTGCTACGCAGCTATAACGTTAGGCTCAAATAGTTTTAATATGATGGTGGCTAAAACCGTTAGTCATCATCCACAAATTATTGCCAAATATAAACGTAAAGTACGTTTAGCTGAAGGGATCGAAGCTGACGGGTTGCTTAATTCGTCAGTCATGACGCGAGGCATTGACTGCCTCGCTATGTTCGCTGAAATGCTTAAGAAAGAGGGTGTCTCAGCGGATAATGTCGAGGTCATTGCGACAGCGACTTTAAGAAAAATCAGCAACGCTGATGACTTTTGCCAACAAGCACTCACTGTATTACCTCATCCCATCCGTATTATCTCTGGTATCGAAGAAGCTGATCTTATCTATCAAGGTATGGCTGCGACGACTGAAGGTCGTGGGCGGCGGTTAGTGATTGATATCGGTGGTGCTAGTACCGAATTTATTATTGGTGACGGTAATAAGGTGCTGTTAAAAACCAGTTTACCAATGGGTTGTGTTACTTTTAATCATAGCTTCTTTAACCAATTTCCTTTTCAACCATCCGATTTTGATCATGTTAGACACCATGTTGAAAACGTACTGGGAGAATATCAGCAGCAACTAAGCAGGCTTGGCTGGCATAGTGTTGTAGGTGCTTCAGGTAGCGTACAGTCGGTTGTTGAGCTGCTCTGCGCTCGAGGTGAGTCGACAGCCATAACCTTGGATGTCCTGTATAGATTGAAGCAAGAAATTCTGGCACAAAACTCCGTATCCATGCTCGACATTGAAGGTTTAAAGCCGGAAAGAGCCCCGACTTTCGCCGCTGGAATTGCTATTTTACTCGCCTTATTTGAGTTGCTTAATATTGAAACGTTACAGCTTTCAGGTGGCGCCTTACGTGAAGGGATTTTGCATCAACTCGCCCAACGCTGCGGTTAAATAGTCTCTGCTAACATCCAAGTTGTAACCCTTTCCCAAGAACATCAAAACAATCCATATAACTTTATATTATTTCAGATTGTTCTTAGTTGCATTGATGTTTTTGACTGATTTAAGAACTTCGCCCTTCATTATTCAACGTATTCTCGAAGTACTTCACTTAATAAAACCAATATTTTCAATACTTTATTTCCACCCGAAATCTATGGATAAAATAAATTGTATACATTATGCTAACAATGTTAGTGTAATGTTGCAATTAAGGGCGAGCTCAGTTGTTGGCGATCAACGCTAAAAAAAACAAAAAAGTTTGCACAATAACTATAGATAGAACTAAGGGAAATTAGGTTATGGACGGAAATAACGCTTTAAAGCGATTTACGCCGAGAAAGACACTCGCAGCGATTGCTGTTGGATCAGTGTTAATGTTTTCTGCACCAGCTGCTATTGCAGCTGATACTAGTATTGTTAAAGGTCATGTCATCAACGCCACTGGCGCTGACTTGTCGAACGCAACGATTACACTTAAGCACAAAGCTAAAGGGCTAGTGTTCACTGTTGAAACAAACGCCAATGGTGATTACCTGCTGCGTAATGTCCCTGTTGGTGATTACGACATCACCATTAGTAAAGATGGCTTTGTTCAAAATCAAGAAAATGGCGTCCGAGTCAGTATTGGGCAATCGGTTATTTTGGATGGTCAGTTAACGGAAGCAGGCGCTGACAATATAGAGCGAATTTCCGTAACGGGTAGCATGATCCGTCGTGTCGATACTGCTTCATCAACCTCTGGCTTAACGTTTAGTCAAGATGAGCTGCAAACCATGCCTGTTAATACGGGCTTTGAAAGTATTGCACTGCTAGCCCCCGGCACTGCAGCGCCTGGTGGAGATAGTTTTAAAGGCGCATCTAGTTTTGGTGGTTCATCAGCCGCTGAAAATGGATACTATTTTAATGGGCTCAATGTAACGAGTATTCGTACGGGTTTAGGATCAATTCGTCTACCTTGGGAAGCGATTTCTCAAACACAAATAAAAACGGGTGGTGTGAGCCCTGAATACGGTGGTGCATTGGGCGGTATTGTAAACGCTGTTTCTAAATCGGGTGAAAACGAATTTAAATTTGGTGCTGAAGCACGCTGGGATCCATCTTCATTACGTTCATCTCATGACAATATATACCAATCAAGCGGTGAAATAGACACTAACACTCAACAAGATAGCTATGACTTTAAAGAGTTACAGTTATGGGCGAGCGGAGCAATTATAGAAGACTCACTATTCTTCTATGGTTTGTTTGCGCCAAGACGCGAAGATCAAGACTGGGCTGGTCAAACGACTAAAACTAACCGTGAACGCGAAGAAGATCGTTGGTTTGCTAAACTTGATTGGTACATGACAGAAAATCATTCAATTGGCTTTTCTGCCATGAACAACAAGCGTACTTGGACGAATAAGACTTACGCTTATGATTGGGAAACCAATGTTGTTGGTGAACAGCAAGGCGTAGATGCACCTGGTGAAGATGGTGGTAAAGTTTATAGTTTGAACTACAACGGTTATCTTACCGATACATTCTCAGTTTCAGCAGTTGTCGGACGAGTGCAAGAGGATGTTGAAAATGTCGTGGCCTCTACTAATCCTGGAGTATGGGACTACCGAAATGGTTCTACGACATTAAGCCAGCATACTAACTCGACGGTATCAGAAGAGCATTATCAACGTGATCAAGCGAGAATTGATTTCAGCTGGGACTTAGACAACCACGCGATTCAATTTGGTGTTGATTATACCAAGGTCAAAGTTGATTACTCTTCATCTCAAAATGGTATGGGAGATGCTCAAGGTTGGTGGTCAATTTATACGGCAGGTGCGGATGATAACTCTGGCCAAGTTCAGGGCGAAGACTATGTAGAGCGCCGCGTACGTAACCGTTTCACTGATTCTGATGTGACTTCAACCGCTTTCTATATCAATGACTCGTGGCAGGCGACTGACAATTTGGTATTAAATCTTGGTTTACGTTATAGCGAATTTGAAAACACAGTCTCAGATGGTCGCGCATACGTAGAGATGGAAGATCAGTTTGCCCCCCGTGTCCAAGCTATTTATGACTTATTTGGTGATGGTAGCGCAAAAGTGTTTGCTACCTATGGTCGTTATTTTCAACCTGTATCAGCAAATATGAATATTACTCAGGGCTCATCTTCTATTGAATGGTTCGAATATTCAGAGCTTGATCAAGTTGATGGTGACGGTCATCCAGTGATTACTGGGGATGGTTCACCGAGTCGTGGGGCAATGCTGAGGGATCGTTGGTATCGTCAAAAAGGAATTACTGAGCCTGGTTTGATCGCTTCATCTTCTCTTAAATCTATGTACTCAGATGAGTTTACGTTAGGTTACCAGCAAGAAGTATTTGAAACGATGACAGCGGGTGTTCGTGGTATATACCGTAACTTAGGCCGCAGCGTCGAAGATACTGATGTTGGTCCAGTATTGAGTAAGAAACTCAAAGAGTTAGGTATTGAAGATAATGTAGGTCAGAGCTCTTACTATGTGCTGCTAAATCCTGGTGAAGATGTGGGTATAGCATATGATTTCGATGGCGATGGTACTGTCGATAATGTGAATTTGACTGCAGAAGAGATGGCATTGCCTGAAGCTGAGCGTAAATATGTAGCTATGGAGTTCACACTTGATGGCGCTGTTACTGACGATTTACGTATTAACTCATCGTACACTTGGTCGCATAGCTATGGTAATACCGAAGGTTTAGTTAAGACGGATAATAATCAGGCTGATCCAGGTTGGACAACCTCTTATGATTATGGCGACTTGATGGATCATTCAAATGGTGATTTACCGAATGACCATACACATGCATTTAAGGTCAGTGGTGCTTATAACATTACCGATGAGTTTATCTTTGGTTTTGTAACGCGTGTGACTTCGGGTCGTCCACAGAGTTATTTCTCACAGCATCCAGAAGGCGTGGGTAGTTGTACTGCGGGTAATCCGTGGGATGACTGTATCAGCCGTTATTATGATCAAGCGTCGCACTATGATGAAAATGGAAACCCTGCACCACGCGGTGAAGCGGGTAACTTGCCTTGGGTAACGAATATCGATTTATCTTTGACTTACATGACCGATATTTTTGAGGGTGACTTCTCCATCAAGGGAACTGTTTACAATGTATTAGACTCTGATTCGGCAATTAACATTAATGAAGAAAGAGCACGCTATGCAGATACAGCGTCAGGGCTTGAATTAAACCCTGATTACGGCATGGTTACAGACCGTCAAGAAGAGCGTTTCTTTTCGGTTGTTGCACGTTACGAGTTTTAAATAACGCGTAAATAAAAAGGCCGCTTTTTGCGGCCTTTTTTATGTTTTTAAAGGTAGAGTTACGAGGCTTTTAAAATGGCCGCGAGATCTTTCTCTAAAGACACTTTAGGTCTTTCGACAATACGACCAATCTCTTCATCTTTTTGTGAAACGATGAAAGTCGGTATACGTGAGAAATCATAGTGTTTAGCCAAGCCTTTTGGATCTTCTTTAGCTCTATCAACACCAATGTATTTCACCGTGATCAGAGGGTTATTAACCTGTTCCATTATACGAATAAGTCGCGGCGTTTCACGGTGACAATCTGGGCACCATGTACCAATAATAACGGTGATTTCAGTTGCCTCAGTGACAGCCTGTAACTGCGCTACTGTTGCTTTGTCGGCTTTGTAATCAGTATATTCTTGATTGAACCAATCAAGCACGTTGAGTTGTTCGGTTGTAACGCTACCAGTTAAGATCACTTCTTGTTTCTCCTCACTACAAGTGGCCATAAAGCCCTCTTGTTGGCCTTCGAATGCACAGCCGCCACTAGCCATACTCTGGCTACTAAAAAATAAAACGGTGGTGGCAAGCAATGCTTTGACGTTATTGTGCATGATTATACCTCTAGCAAGAAGAAATGAATTCTGCTTTATTCAATCATGTCTTAACTAATGGGTGAAGCATGGGCTAGAAGGACTGTTATATCGATCACTGCATGATTGTTCGTTTAGTGGCAGGAGTCACACAATAGAGACTAAGCTCTAAAAGTAGAACCGAAATATTGAACTTTATAGGGGGGATTTGACGTTAGAAATAAAAATGCCACTCGCTAGGGAGTGGCATTTCTGCATCTATAAACGGTTATTTATCTTCTTTTAACCACTGCGCAGCGCGCTTGGCAAAGTAAGTCAGGACACCATTTGCCCCCGCACGTTTAAAGCAAAGTAATGACTCCATTACAATCGCTTTTTCAGCTAACCAACCATTTTGAATCGCGGCCATATGCATCGCATATTCCCCACTGACTTGGTAAGCAAACGTTGGCACGGCAAGCTCAGTCTTAACGCGACGGACGATATCAAGATAAGGCATACCAGGCTTAACCATTACCATGTCTGCGCCTTCTTGAATGTCGAGAGCAACTTCATGCAGTGCTTCGTCACTGTTAGCAGGATCCATTTGATAGCTATGCTTGTTGCCACCCTTTAGATTACCCGCTGAACCGACTGCATCACGGAAAGGACCATAGTAGTTTGATGAATACTTGGCAGAGTATGCCATGATCTGTGTGTTGACATAACCAGCGGCTTCAAGCGCTTTGCGAATAGCACCAATACGGCCATCCATCATATCTGAAGGTGCGATAATATCAGCACCGGCTTCAGCATGAGAAAGTGCCTGTTTAACTAAAATATCGGTAGTGATGTCATTGATGATATAGCCAGTTTCATCAATGATGCCATCTTGACCATGAGTGGTAAACGGGTCCAGTGCGACGTCAGTCATCACGCCTAGCTGTGGGAAAGCCTCTTTCAATGCACGCACGGCACGTTGTGCTAGCGCGTCGGCATTATAAGCTTCCTCAGCCATCAGGGTTTTCTTCTCTGAAGGCGTGACAGGAAATAGTGCAATAAGTGGGATCCCAAGTTCAACTAATTCTGCCGCTTCTTTAAGCAGTAGGTCAATTGAAAGGCGCTCTACACCAGGCATAGAAGCAACTTGCTCTGTACGATTATTCCCTTCCAGCACAAACATCGGATAAATTAAGTCATTTACAGAGAGTTGGTTTTCAGCCATGAGACGACGACTAAACTCATGTTTGCGCATACGACGCATTCTACGCTGTGGGTAGGCACTAGTAATAATATTCACATTCGACTCCAGACTTTTTGATGATGTCAATTTTGCTCAGGGCTCAATCTTGCTCAGGGCTGTATAGCATAACGCGATTACGCCCTTCGTTCTTTGCGCGATAAAGTGCTTTATCGGCTTGGTCTAATAACAATGTTGTATGTTGTTCGGATGAAACGATTTCAACGCTCACTCCAATACTGACGGTTAGAGGAATGGTTATTTTTCCCCAACTAATCGGTAATTCAAAAATAGCTTTCCTTATGGTCTCAGCAACTTGCAGGGCGCCTTCTTGATTCGTATTCGGTAATATAATAGCAAACTCTTCACCACCAAAACGTGATACCAGATCGGTTGGTCGCTTTAATTTTCGCTTAAGTTCATCAGCGATAACTCGCAAGGCTTGGTCGCCGGCAAGGTGTCCATGAGTGTCATTAATCGACTTAAAGTGGTCTATATCTAGCATGAGGATAGCCATTGGCGTTTGTTGTCGACGGCTTATGCGGCCTTCTGCAAGGATACGCTTATCAAACGAATTTCTATTTTTTACACCTGTAAGGCTATCAATCGTAGTTTGTTCCGTCAGCTTTTGATTTGCTTCGTTGAGCTCTCTTAGTGCAATTTCTAATTCTAATGTTCGCTCTTGAACCATCTTTCCAAGTTGCTCGCTACTTCGAGCCTCTATTCGAAGTGCATCTTCTCGGGTTATTTTCACTCTTTCTGCTTGAATTAACGCTTCTTTCTGGATCTGCAGTTTAGACAGGCGTTCATCGTTATAGCGTATCGCTAGTAGTGCCGCCATGAATAGAATTTCGAAGCTTAATCCAAGCATGAAGGGAGTATTAGCTTGCAGCTCAAGTTCGATATAACCCATATACATCATGCCGGAAATTAAGGCTCCTAGCATCATACAGGCCCAGCCAATAGCGAATAACTTAGCCAGTTTATGGCCTCTAAATCCTTGAACAAGTGCGATATACATCAGTATTAAACTGCTGAGCATGACTACGCAGACATCCATTTTTAGCGCTAGGTTGTAGTCGAGTAATAATCCAATAAAAAGCAGGAAGATTGAAATGGCCGCACCGACCCGGCAGATCCGTAGCATCGGCTGGCTATGGTATTTAAGCTGCATGACTTTCTCTGAAAATAGAAAGGCAAATGCCATCGATAAACACAATAGTACAGGCAAAATAAACGTTTGTACTATCGGTAAATTAGGCCAAATAAAACGAAAGGCGATACCGTGTAAAGCGGCGACAAATAGCGTCAAAGAGAGCACATAACCAGCATAATAGGTGTAACTAAATGAGTGTGAGCTAATGGCAATAAAGAGGCTGAAAATCCCAATCGCTGTTAAGACACCTATTTGGAAGCCATAGAGTAATGATTGCTGCTCAGCACTTTGATAGTAGGCGTTATCGGTCCAAAGCGTGAGTGGAATACTTGAAGACCCCGCAGTGCTTATTTTTAAGTAAAAGGTATGGAAATCATTATTTTTACTGCTAAACGGGTACGAAAAATCATTACTAACAATAGGCCTTCGAGAGAAAGGGATACTGTCACCCATAACGACTTTGTTGACTAAACGGTGTCGATTGAAGTGATATAACTCAATCAGATCCAAGTGGGGGTTGGTTATTGATAATATTCTATGGGTTACAAAAGAACCGCTGCTGTGCACGCTAAACTTGACCCAAAATTGCTTGTTACTTAGACCGCGAATAATATCCGGCGTGAATTTATCCCAACGTGTTGATGACAACTGGCTGACTTGGAATACGTCCGTGTTTGGCGTTACTGGTGTGTAATAGACCCAGTCATTTAAGGCTTGCTCTGTAGGGGTATGGCTATCGAGCGTTAAGATGTTTTCGGCATTTGTACAGCTTGATATAAAAAGCATCGCGATGGCTATAAAACGAATGAATAGCCGCATTAATACGTTAAACCAAAAAAGGAACGGCTGTTTTGATAAGTTTGTAGTGCAAAATCATCAATCTGTTGCCCACGAAGATTCGCAATATACTCAGCGATATAAGGTAAGTATTTAGGTTGGTTCTTACTTGATTTCGGTTTTGGTCGCATGCTTCTTGGCAATAAATAGGGGCTATCAGTTTCAATTACAATACGATTGTCAGGAATAAATGGCACTAGCTCGGCTAGCTCCTGACCTCGACGTTCATCACACACCCAGCCGGTGATCCCTATGTGTAAGTCTTGTTCTAGATAAGCCTCTAGACTTTCCCGGTTCCCTGTAAAACAGTGCAGTAGCGCCGCGGGTAATGCTGAGCGGTATTCTTTTAATATGGTGAGGAAATCTGTATGAGCGTCTCGTTCATGCATCAATACTGGCATTTTTAGCTCAACTGCCAGATCAAGTTGCTGGGCAAAAGCCTGCCTTTGTTTGGCTCTCGGTGAGAAATCCCGATTATAGTCCAGACCGCATTCTCCAATGGCAACGACACATTGAGATAAGCTTAGTTGCTTAATGCGATGACAGCTTTGGGACGTCCATTCACTCGCATGATGCGGATGAACACCTGCTGTGCTATAGAGAGTTCCTGAAAATGAATTGCATAGCGCAATCGCTTGCTCACTCTCTTCAATGTGGCTGCCGACAACAACCATAGAGGAGACGCCAACATGATTAGCGGCTGCTACAACCTCGTGAAGATCTTTTTCTAAGCTGCTGCCAATGAGATTGACAGCAATGTCCATAAACTGCGGCATTATTTAAGACGTTTAACCCGAATGGTGGTGTTACGATCTTTTGTGCCTAACATAAAAGATCCAAGGGCTGCTTTCTCAATATAGACTTGTTGTTCTGGCTTGAGTTTGAAAGAGCGTGAATCAGTTTGTTTCCAAACTTGACCGTTATCAAATTGAATTTTAAGCGCGCCATATGGATCTTTGGTGACTTTATCTACGGTTAGATTGATGACCACAACCTCTTGCCCCGCTTTGTCATTCTTGATATTGCCAAACTCTTCAATAGCGTTTTTTTGTGCATTTGCGGTACTGGTGACAACGGTTGCTGAGGCGGCGACGGCAATCGTTTCTGGTGCCGAACTAACACTGGTGACGCTGTTTGTTACTAATGACGCGGAGAGGTTGTCGTAACAGACAAGACGATCCAGTTTGTCTGGTACCGCAGCACATTGTGATAGCTGAGTTTCAACGGAGGCATTTGCAAATGTCGATAACAAAATAGAGGCTGTTGTCAGTAATAACAGATACGGCTTAATCATTAAAATTTCCTTTTTATTATTAGAAAGCAGGCTACGGGACGATTTTATACCAATTCCGTTATATATGTAATCAATTCAGAGCCTCAATGTTAAGGCCATTAAGGTATGTAAAGAAGCTAAGGTCTATTGCTTTTGTGATTCAATATACCTACAGAGTTACCAGTGAGAATGTTAGCTATTAGAGGGTAGGGCTTATATCTGTTGCATTAAAAGTTTGAACATTCAGCGGGAATTCAAAGCCCTGTAGGCGAGATTAGGAATTGAAGCTAATAGTTATTCTCGGCTCTGGCATCGTAACCTAATGGTTTTTCAGTGCAAAAAAAAGGTACTGCCTTCATCAACTGAATGGCAATACCTTTTATCTCTATCAACAAATGTTTAGTTACTTTTGTTCACTCTCTTCAGACGTATCTTCATCTTCATCGTCTTCAGATTCATCTTTACTATAAAAGCGTGCTGCGATGAGTCCACCTTCAAACAAGATGAGCATTGGAATCGCGAGCATAGTTTGCGAAATAATGTCGGGAGGTGTTAAAAACATTCCCACAATAAATGCACCAACCACTATGTATGGACGTTTCTTTTTCAGCTCTTCAGGTGAGGTGACACCCGCCCAGCACAAAAGAACGACTGCTACAGGTATTTCAAACGCTAAGCCAAAGGCAAAAAACAGCTTGAGAATAAAACTCAAATAGCTACTGATATCGGTCGCAACTTCTACACCTTCAGGTGCTGCAGACGCAAAAAAACCAAATACCACAGGGAATACTACGTAATAAGCAAATGCAATACCGAGGTAGAACAGCAAGGTACTACTGGTAAGCAGCGGCACCACTAAGCGCTTTTCATGCTTATAAAGCCCTGGTGCAACAAATGACCATACTTGAAACAGAACATAAGGTATGGCAATAAAAAATGACAGTACCAATGTTAGTTTGAATGGTGCAAAAAAGGGTGCGGCAACATCCGTTGCAATCATGCTGCTCGAGTCGGGCAGAGCTTGCATCAATGGTATCGCCATATAATGGTAAATATCATTGGCCCAATAGACCAAACAGATAAACACCAAGAGAACACTCGCTATTGCTCGAAGCAGCTTATTACGCATCTCAAGCAAATGGCTTATTAACGGCTTTTGTTGTGACATGGACTACCCGTTAGGTTTGTCTGACTTAGCACTATCTGTTGAAGATGTCTCAATAGTAGGGGCGTCCTTGGCTGGCGTTTCTTTTGCCGAAGGAACATCTTCTACTTGATAGGGACGATTAACAGATTGCGCTGCTTGTTTTAATTGATCGATTGAATCCTGTAACTCAGGCGCAAGGTTTTTTAAGCCTTGGCTTTCTGCTTTTTTCAAATCAGTATGCAATTGCTCGATTTTAAGCTCTTGTTCTAATTCGTCTTTAACTGAGTTAGCCATTTTTTTCATGGCGCGGATCCAGCCTGAGATTGAGCGCACGGCGACAGGAAGTCTTTCAGGGCCAAGTACAACTAGCCCTAAGACTCCAATCAACAGCAACTCCATAAAGCCGATACCGTCGAACATAGTCGATTACGCCTGTTCTTTGTCCTTAGATTCAGCCTTTTTTTCGGCTGTCTCAGTGCCCTGAACTGTTTTTTCAGCTGCACTGTCTTCTAGCGCTGTTTTTTCTTCTAGCGCTTTTTTATCTTCTTCAGAAGACATGGCGTTTTTGAAGCCTTTAACAGCACCGCCTAAATCGCCGCCTAGAGAACGTAATTTCTTTGTTCCAAACAATAATACGACAATCAATGCAACGATAAGAAGTTGCCAAATACTAATGCCACCCATGAATGAATCCTCTTAATTTAGATATTGAATCTATTATGAACCTTTGGTTATTTAGGTCTAGCTAAAGTTTACGGATCTTTGGTCTAGATCGCCATCCGAGCAGCCACAATGTGGCGCCTAGGCCGATACTGCCGTAAGACGCCCATAGTGTAGCGTCTTGATTGAACAAAATAGTGCCACAGATCACTAAAATAGCGGCGGTGATCAAAAAATAGTTACTTTTATGTGCTTTTTGCTGATGTTTTAGATATCGATCGAGTAATTTGTTTTGTGTCTTTGCTAGGTTGCGACCCATTTTTAAATTATCGTAAATGAGCTCTGGCAGCTCTGGCAGGTGTTCTGCCCAATAAGGCAGTTGCTGCTTAATTTTGCTTGCCATGGCTTTAGGGCCTACTTGTTCGGCCATCCAGTCTTCAAGAAAAGGTTTAGCGGTTTGCCATAAATCTAATTGTGGGTATAGCTGACGCCCTAAACCTTCAATATAGAGTAAGGTTTTCTCTAACAATACCAGCTGAGGCTGGACAACCATGTCGAATCGACGCGCAGTTCGAAATAGCTCAAGTAAAACGTGACCAAATGAAATTTCATCTAATGGTTTATTAAACATGGGCTCACAAACAACTTTAACCGCTTGTTCAAATGCACTGATATCGGTATCGGGTGATACCCAACCGGATTCAATATAAAGCTGAGCAATGCGGTGATAATCACGATTGAAGAAGGCGAGAAAGTTTTCTGCTAAATAGCGTTTATCTTCATCGGTCAGTGTGCCCATGATGCCGCAATCTAAACCGATGTAAAAGGGATCATCTGGGTGTTCACGGCTGACAAAAATATTGCCGGGATGCATATCTGCGTGGAAAAAATTATCACGAAATACTTGAGTGAAAAATAGTTCTACACCGCGTTCAGCAAGCAGCTTTAGATTGGTACCTTGCGCTATAAGTGCCGCTTTATCTGATACAGGTACACCGTCAATACGCTCCATTACAATCAGTCGGGTAAAACAAAGCTCTTCATACATAAAAGGGATATAAAGTGAATTTGAACCCAAGAAATTATTACGTAACTTAATCGCACTAAGGGCTTCAAGTTTTAAATTGAGCTCACCCTCAATGGTGGTGCGATAATCCTCGACAACTTCGGCTGGACGTAAGCGATTGTTTGCCCCTAGCAGTAACTCTAAAAAGCCCGCAGTCTGCGACATTAGCTGAATGTCGGCATGAACTTTTTGTTCTACATCTGGGCGCAGTACCTTTAATACCACTCTAGCGCCGTTAGACTTTAGTGTCGCGGTATGCACTTGTGAGATAGAGGCTGATGCAAGCGGCGTGTCTTCGAAGTCATCAAAGTAATTTTCGATGGGGGCTTTAAGTTCGGACTCAATAGAGGCGCGAGCAATCGCGGAATCAAAGGGAGGCACTCTGTCTTGCAACATCGCCAGCTCTTCAGCCCATTCATCACTGAGTAGATCGCGTCGGGTTGAGAGCATTTGGCCAAACTTAATATAGACAGGGCCAAGCTCTTGCATCGCCAGTTTTAAGCGTTCGCCGCCGATTTTATCTTTGTGTTGGTTTCTGAGCCAGAAGAGACAACCTCTTAATAGCTTGAAGTACCAAGGCGTTAACTTTGAGGGAATTAAATCATCTAATCCGTAATGCAACGCGGTGCGGATGACTTGATAAGCGCGCCTGATACTTGTTACTGTCATGGTTTAACTCTTGCCCTATTTAGTAATTGCTCTATCCGTGCTTCCAAAGCGTCGACGTCGACGGCGATATCTTCGATGGTATCACTTAAGTGAATATATTCGAGTTTATGCGGTGCAAGTCGATACTCTTCGGTCGTTAACTGACCTAAGTGGGAACGTGTTTTGAGCCATATTTGGGTGATATCTTGTTTTGCTCGCTTAACCGTTTGGCAAACAAAGTGAGTTGGAATATCACCGATATAACGAGATAGTGGCTCGTAAAAATCGAATTCAACACTTTGAATATAGTGGCTAAAAGCTTGCAATAAACCGAGGTCGCCTTCGAGGCTAAGCTTATCTTGTTTGATCAATTCAGTGAGGTTTGCACCTTCAGTGAGTTGATATAAAGTGGTGATATCGGCATTAACTTGAGTGGTAACCTCACCTTCGTATTGGCTGTAAACTTGGATCTCTTTAGCAAACAAGAGAAAAAGTGGCCAATTAAGCTGAGTAAGTTGAATGCAAAGAACTTTGCCATGCAGACTACGCAGGGTCGCGTAGTCTTCAGGCGATTGGGCGATTAGCTTGTTTAAGCTAACCTCAATCGCCGCACATGTAAGCAGTGACATGTCACGAGACATAGTGAGTCCAATCAGAATTTGTAACCTTTATGCAAGGCCACAATACCGTCAGTCATATTGGTATAGTTCACTTGCTCAAAACCAGCATCTACCATCATTTGTTTCAATGTTTCTTGATCTGGGTGCATGCGAATAGATTCAGCAAGATACGCGTAACTCTCAGCGTCTTGTGTAATTAACGCGCCCATTTTAGGCATCACTTTAAAGCTGTATAGATCATATAATTTACGCATCACGTTGTGCTTAGGCTTAGAAAACTCAAGCACTAATAATTTTCCGCCGGGTTTCAATACTCTTAGCATTGAAGCGATAGCGGCATCTTTATCGGTGACGTTACGTAGACCAAAGGCGATGGTAATAATATCGAAATGATTGTCTGGAAACGGCAGTGATTCAGCGTTAGCTTGCACATAGTTCACATTGCCCACAATGCCTTTGTCTCTTAACTTTTCGCGGCCAACCTTTAACATTGAGTCGTTAATATCGGCTAAAGTAACTTGGCCTTTTTCACCGACAATACGAGAAAACTTAGCGGTTAAATCACCAGTACCGCCAGCTAAATCAAGAACCTTCATGCCTGGACGTGCACCAGCACTTTCGATAGTGAAACGTTTCCACATGCGGTGGATACCGAAAGACATGACGTCATTCATGATGTCGTATTTAGCGGCGACAGAATGGAATACGCCAGCGACCATCTCGGCCTTTTGCTCAGCTTCAACCGTTTTGTAACCGAAGTGAGTGTTCTTTGGAGTGTCCTCTGACATCTATCTATTCCTATACGTTAACAATTGAATTATCGCGATTGTAAGTCATCAAGCCAGATTGCTGAATCTTTCATCCATCACTATGTGATGTATGTTATCTATCAGTCGCTGGAGTTCGTAAAAATGAGCGATGACACAGGGTTTCGCAAAATTGACTGCGCATTACACCATAATCCTAGCCAATGTTGAATCGTTATTATACCAATTGTAATGAGTATCTGTTCATTCAGTACTTTGCAGCTCACGCGCTCACTCATTCCACTTCTGTATTGCATCGGCTCACAAGGGAATAACCATTCTTTCGTCAATGCGCCTTGAATTGAAAAGATTGAGCGCTTCTGAATTGACTACATATTTAATGCAATTGGTATTTACTACAATGCATTAATACGTCCGTTGATATAGCTATAGATCAACTCGCCAATACTTTGTCCTGTTTCACGGTAGCCGGCATCGACGCCTGCAACATGGCAACTTGGAGCCGCTTCGGCTAAATGTAAATAGGCACAAGGGCAATGCTTAGCAACATAGCTGACGTAGTGTAATGCATCGAGCAAAGGCACTCCTGCTGCGGTTGAAGCGCTGCTCGGCATGTTCGTTATGGCATCTAAATCGAGCTCAACCGCCACCGGTAGCGAGCTGTTATTGAGCTCTTTGGTAATGGATTTCAACGCGGTTTCTAAGCTTAGTTCTCGACGCACCCAAATTTGCTGAAAAGTATGCCAGTGGCCACCAAATGCTTTGAGTTGTTCTAATGTTGCTTCGCTGTTTTTTAGCTCATGCAGTCCAAGTACATGATAAATACCCAGTGCACCAGAAGCGGCAGCGTAACTAAATCCGTTACCACTGTGGCGACCTTCTTTTGGCCTGAAATCTGAATGAGGGTCTAGATTCACGGCGGCAATTGGGCGCTTATGGCTGGCTTTAGCGGCCATCAGTAAACCGTAGGCATTGTTGTGCCCACCGCCAATCACAATGGGTTCTAACCCTGCTTGCATTACGCGAGATAATACCTCGATCACTCTTAAATCTAACTGCTCTACATTGTGGCGTAGTTGCTCTGCGGTACTGTTGTCTGGCAATTGTAAGTCAGTGGTTTCTATTTGGCCTAAGACTAAACATTGGTTACCGCTTAAAAAGCGGTTGGATTGAAAATTGAGAAACTGTTTCATAGCGCTGTCAAAAGCGTCTGTAGAGCCACCTCTGCCCAGGTTTGCACGGGGGCCAATATCTTCGCCAATGCCAATAATCGCAAAGCGGACATCTGCTGCCTTGGCCTGTGCTAGTATTGCCGAGAGGCTATTTGTCGCTGTAGGAATGTGTACTCGTTGTCCGAGTTTGGTTTCGCCAGCTCTCGGCGTGAGTAAGCTCTCAAGCTTAATGGTGGTGAAAGGGCTGAGATACTGCATTGAGTTATTCTTATATTTTAGTGCTCATTACCGACAGTGTAAGCCCTTGGGTTAACACCGCAAGCCTTGCTGAACAATCAGCCACAAAAAAGCCAGCACTTCGGCTGGCTTAGTTGGTTAGATTTAATCGAGATTTAATCTAAATGTGTTATTTGATTAATCAATGTCGAGCGGTTCAGGTGATAAAATCATGCCAGTGTTATCGGCATAAACATGGTCACCGGGTAAGAAGCTCACGCCGCCAAAATTGACTGGAACTTCAAGCTCACCAATGGCATGGCTATCGGCGCCAACGGGAATAGAGGCTAACGCTTGTATGCCAATGTCTAAATCTTCTAATGCATCAACATCACGAATTGAACCATAGATGATGATCCCTTCCCAATTATTGTCCACAGCCACTTGGGCAATCGTTGAGTCGAGTAGGGCGCGACGCAGTGAACCACCGCCGTCAACGAGCAATACTTTGCCTTCACCATCTTCCTGTAGAGCATCGATGATGAGGCCATTATCTTCGAAACATTTGATGGTGCTAATCGAGCCACCAAAAGAGTTACTACCACCGTAATTACTGAACATGGGTTCGACAACATCAACTACATCGATATAAGTGTCACAAAGTTCTGAGGTGTTGTATTCCATAAGAACGCTCCTGGTAGATAGGCGTAGCTCAGTAATTTGAGCAAAAGAGTAATTTAACCAGTATATAAGGGATTGTTGAAAAGAAAAGTCTTATCAATCACGCAATTGCCGATAAACGCATCACTCAGCTATGTTGTGGTAATATTTCGACATCTAGGTTACTAATTCAGCAAAAATATGACATAGGTCATTATATAACGTTTTTTTATTACCAAGATGGTGTATTTTTGTTAGCATAAGTGTAGACATATTAACTTAACTTAATTTTTGAGTCGCTTTAGGGGCACGGATCCCCCGGTTAGCTTAGGGACGGCAGAGGGCCTAAAAGGTGCCTTATGGAAGCTATTAATACTATTGAAATCATCGGTTATGCTGCGTCAATTATGGTCGCGATTTCGCTAATGATGAAAGACATTACCTGGTTGAGATGTTTGAACTTTACCGGTTGTTCACTGTTTGTTATTTATGGAGCGTCAATTGAAGCATGGCCTGTTGCGGGTATGAATGCCTTTGTTGCATGTATTAATATTTACCACTTGCTAAAGATTTACCGTAATCGCAATAATGTTGAGCTTGCTACTGATTAATGAGTAGATATACCTAAGCGACTTGGGTATTTCACGCTGGCCTGATTATCTACGGATAATTAGGTTAGCAAATCTCTTTCCTCTCTTATTTTTTCATCTCTCCTCGATAATCATCCAACACGATAACGTCTACTTTTACACAGTGTCATAAAACTTTAGGGTCGCTGTCACCTTCACGTCATGGATTTTTCATAGCTTGCTATTAAATAATGATTTTGGAGTTTGCAATGATCACCTCAATATCAAGACTAGATCGCAGTGGCTATCAATTTGTGGTTAAGCAAGGCCAGCAGCATGGTTTACAACCGTTGGCTTTATCACTTTCGGCCTCAGGTAACGGACCTGTTTACCTATACATGGTGGTGCTGTTTTTACTGCTAGATAGTAATGGCGAGTCACTGCTTAATACGCTATTAGCTTCATATTTGGTTGAGTTGCCGCTTTATTTTCTGCTTAAAAATATGATCCGTAGACAACGTCCTTGCCATGCGCTTGCTGATGGCATTGCCCGTTTTGAACCCGCTGACAAATTTAGTTTGCCCTCGGGTCACACCGCTGCTGCATTCGTGATGGCTACAAGCATCTACTTTATCTATCCACAACTGTTTTATATTGCCACGTGCTGGGCAATAGGCATTGGTCTGTCGCGCATTATTTTAGGGGTTCACTATCCGCTGGATATTATCGCCGGTGCCTTACTCGGTATCGCTTCTGTTGTGCTTAGTCAGCAAATTATTTAGGAGAGCGCATTGAAGATCCTCTATGGAGTACAAGGCACTGGAAATGGCCATTTAAGTCGGGCAAGAGTGATGGCTAAAGCGATGCATAAGCAAGGAGTCGACGTAGACTTTTTCTTTTCCGGCCGCTCTTCGGAGCAATTTTTTGATATGCAGTGCTTTGGGCAATATCGGGTGCAATCAGGCCTGACGTTTGCGACTAAAGATGGTCGCGTGAATGTGGGGCAAACCGCTAAGATGAACGCGTGGTTTGGATTCGTTAAAGATGTCAAAAACCTAGATTTAAGCGGCTATGATCTGGTCCTTAATGATTTTGAGCCCGTATCCGCTTGGGCAGCTAAAAATCAAGGTGTGCCGTCCATTGGTATCAGCCATCAAGCCGCGCTTAATTTCTCGGTGCCTAAAGTGGGTGACAGTTGGTTTAACGAAACGATGTTGAACTACTTTGCACCAGTGGATATAGCGTTAGGCTGCCATTGGCATCACTTTGGCTTCCCCATTTTGCCACCTTTTGTCGAGGTTGATAAAGTTGAGAAAGAGTTAGCGCATCAAGTATTAGTCTATCTGCCTTTTGAGTCCCCAGATGCAATTGTAGACTTCTTGGCGCCTTTTACTGATTACACCTTTTTGGTGTACCACGCAGGGATAACTCATCAGTCAATGCCGTCACATATTAAATGGCATGGTTTTGACCGCGATGGTTTTAAAGCGGCAATGGCAAGCTGTGGTGGTGTGATTGGCAATGCGGGTTTTGAGCTTGCCAGTGAAGCGTTAACCTTGGGTAAAAAACTGCTGATCAAGCCATTGTTAGGCCAATTTGAACAGTTATCTAATGTCGCAGCACTTGAACTACTGGGGGCCGCTGAGTGCATGAAAACATGTTTAGAACCTGATGCACTGCGGCGTTGGTTAAAGTCACCGACGCCCGAATCTATAGACTATCCTCAAGTGGCAGATGAGTTAGTCAGCTGGTTACTTAAGGGCGATTGGAATCAGCCTGAGGAGTTATGCCAGTCACTTTGGTCGCAAGTCAATTTACCTCAGAGCTGGCAAAAAAAGAGCCCTTAAAACTAATGGTTACTACTGGGATTTAGTATGTCACTAATATAAAGAGACAATGCTGCCGCTGTACATACCTAGGCGTGCGCTATTACTACTGACTTTTAAAGAGGTATAATGCTTAAGTCTTTCGCCTAACATAAATCCATATCGGCAATACTATGCAGCTAAAACCACTCGAGAAAGGGCGTTTTCATTCATTATGGCATCAAGAACATGATGCCATTGAGCAGACTATGCGTGAGTGCATTACCGAAACGAAAACGGTGACTGCACAACATCGACTAATGGAGCAAGGCCAAAAGGTTAACGACCTCATACTGGTGCCACATGGCCGTATCTCAATGGGTTATACCGCTCGAAATGGCCGTAGCTTTCAGTTGGGAACCATGACTTGCGATTCTCAGCTGTTTGGGGAGATGGAGTTTTTTACTCACTACTTGTGCCAGTTAGATATTATTGCCGAAGAGCCATTAGAAATCTCAATTATTAATGGCGATAAGTTACAACAGGCTTTATTAAAAACGCCTCAGTTTGCACTGTTTTTTGCCAGTGCTATCGCCATAGACTATCAAGATACTGTGGATATTTTCACCCGCCGCATGTTATACCCCATCGCTTATAATATTGCTTACGACCTCTATCATCAGTATTTAAAAGATCAGCCAGTAGAGGGCTTCACTAAGTGCTATTTAGAAGCTGAACGCTTTGCGACAACCGATAGAGTTTATCGCCGTGCAGTTAAAAAGTTGGAAGATTTAGCCTTGATTAAGCGAGATAAAGAGGGGCTGATAATTTGTGATTTAGCCGGCCTAAAAGCCTTTATCGAATAGTCCCAAACCTTAGTCTTAAGGCTTGGGACCGATAAGGTGTTAATGGTTAATTATGCAACTTGCGCAGTATGGCCGATTTTTTGGCGCATAGAGAGCACTAGCATGACGATGATTAATCCATAGATCACTGGTATGGCATACATAACGGTTTGTAAGCCAATAATGCTTTCAAATAGTGAGCTAATTGCAGGACTGAACATTGCGCCCGCACTACCACTAATCAAAATGTAAGAGACGTTCCGGCTACTGGCATTTTTGACAAATGACACACCGTAAGCAATAAAGGCGTTATAAAGCGCGGCACAAGCAAAGCCATAGCCATAGGTTAGGTAACCAATCCACGCTAAATTATCTGTAGTTACAATCAAACTGGTGATGATAAAAGCCAGTGAAATCATCCCCATAATGAAGTGCTGAATCTTAACTCTTGATACAATCACCGTCGACACTAGCGCACCAATTAGCGCGGCAGACCAGTACTGAGTGATAATATTACCCGCTTCCTCGAATGGAATATCGAACTTGGTTTTAACGAACATCGGTGCCCAAGTTAGGAAGGTGTAGAGTGCTAGCATGCCAAGGAATAAACCCAGTCCGCCACTAATGATGCCTAAGTTCCACTCAGACTCATCTTTACCATTTTCTGCTGATGTTTGATTTTCAACAAGTTCAAAGTTGGTCGCAAGTGCAATGGCTGCCGTCGCTAATGCAACGATACCCACGGCCAAATAGCTGAAGCTCCAAGATAGTGCATGGCTTAATGCATAAGTGGTAATGAGTGGGAATACAACGCCCGCTACATTAAAGGTGGCATCTTGTACCACGAGCATGGTGCTTTGGATTTTATCTTTCCATACCGATACTACGATAGTACCTGCGATACAAAGGCCAACACCGCCACAAAGTCCGATAATCGTCATTGCGATCATCACAACAGTGAGTGAACCGGTGAAGTGTAATGCTGCTGCACTGAGTGCTATGCTCACGTAGCTAATAAGTGTCATGCGTTTTACACCGATTTTTTCAATTAAGAAAAAAGCAGCAATAGTACCCGCGAGGGCTCCGCCATTAAGCAGTGAGAATATTGAGGCGACTTCATTGACGTTAGCTGAAAACTTCTCAGCTATAGGTTCAATCAGCATGCCGAACTGGGTCGCAAAGCCTGCCATTACAAAGTTGGCTAAAAAGCTGAGCAAGGTTAAGGATATTTTATTTTTCATCATTAGTTCCTAGTATCACTATATCAAGCGTTAAAGTTAAGCCGCGCAAAGGGATGCTTCGAGCGGCTTAATAAAGCGTTACTGACAGGCTGTTTCTAATGCCAGCTCTATCATCTGATTAAAGGTTAATTGTCGAGCCTCAGCACTGGTCTCTTCGCCCGTTAAGCAATGGTCTGAAACGGTAAGAATCGCGAGTGATTCGAAACCTTTGTGATGCGCTAGGCCATATAAGCCAGCGACTTCCATATCAACACCTAATACACCAAAGCGTTCTAATGCTGGGATCATATCTTCATCTGGATCGTAGTACATGTCACCACTGAACACATTACCCACTTTAACGTTGATCTGCTTCTGTTGAGCGATGGTGTAGGCTTTGTGCAGCAGATCGAATGTGGCAGAGGTCGCCATTTGATAACCACTACTACGCTTGGCATTAGTGGGTGAATCAGTACCTGCAGCTTGCGCTAGGATGACGTCGTTGATCTTGACGTTATGTTGGGTTGCACCAAGGCTACCGACGCGGATGATACGTTTCACATTAAAATCAGTGACTAGTTCATGGGCGTATAACACCATAGAGGGAATACCCATACCATGGCCCATAACAGAAATACGTTGGCCTTTATAAAAACCGGTATAGCCAAACATATTGCGGATATTGGTCACTTCCACCGCATCATCTAAAAAGTTTTCAGCGATATACTTAGCGCGAAGTGGGTCGCCAGGCATGATGATGGTTTCGGCAAAATCACCGGCTTTACCATTAATATGTGCAGTCATGAGTAATCCTCTATTTTGATTACTCTCGATAGTAATTGTCTGTTTATAATCCGTGGAGGACATAAGTCCGCATAGGGGGATTAATACACAGGATCTACTGTTTGATCACAAAAAATGACGCTTATCTGCGTCATTTTGTGATGGAGTGTTTTTTGCTACAACTTGGAGTGTGACGTCGATCGCCTTTTTTGGGCGGAGCATTTCGAATAAACACTCTGTTACTTGTGGTATTTCACTGCCATATCGATAAGCGGTTCGCGGCTGGCTTTTGCTGCTCGTAATCGCGCTAAGTACTTTTCCCATAAGTCGACTTGATGAGTGGCTAAGTCATAAAGCACCTTCCATGAGAAGAGCCCTGTATCGTGGCCATCATCAAAGATGATTTTAACGGCATAATTGCCGACAGGCTCAATGGCAGAGATATTGACCATTTTCTTGTGGGTAACCAGTACTGGATTGCCATGACCGTGTACTTCTGCTGATGGAGAGTAAACCCTTAGCATTTCGCAGCTCAGCTGATGAATGTCGCCATTATCAAAGTGCACCTCTAGCTGGCGAGATTTACGCTTAAGCTTTAAGGATTCAACATTAGGGGTGTTATCTTGAGTCATAAGTCTACCAATGATTAAAAGTCTCGGTTCATAAAACAGAATAGCGGTTAAGCACAGAACTGTCCTTAACCGCCATCACTAAATTAGCGTTTGGTTACTGCAAGATTAGAGAATAAAGCGACTCAAATCTTCATCTTGGACCAAGTTATCGAGATGTGCGCTCACATAATCGGCATCGATTAGTGTTACAGAACCTGATTTGTCAGACGCTTCGTAAGATAACTCTTCCATCAAACGCTCCATCACAGTATGCAGACGACGGGCACCAATGTTTTCTGTGCGCTCGTTGACTTGCCATGCGGCTTCAGCAATAGAGTCGATACCCGATTCGGTAAACTCAACTTTAACGCCTTCAGTCCCCATAAGGGCAACATATTGCTCAGTTAGCGATGCGAACGGCTCAGTCAAAATACGTTTAAAATCACCTGCTGATAGCGCATCAAGTTCGACTCTAATCGGCAAGCGGCCTTGCAGCTCAGGGATCAGATCTGACGGCTTACACATCTGGAATGCACCCGATGCAATAAACAGAATGTGATCTGTTTTGACCATACCGTGTTTAGTATTAACCGTGCAACCTTCAACTAAAGGAAGCAGATCACGCTGCACACCTTCACGAGAAACGTCTGGGCCTGAAGAGTCACCGCGCTTACAAATTTTATCAATCTCGTCCAAGAAAACGATACCGTGCTGCTCAACCAATTCGATCGCTTGCTCTTTCAGATCATCAGGATTAACGAGTTTGGCCGCTTCCTCTTCTATAAGCAGTTTATAGGCTTCTTTAATCGGCATTTTACGGCGCTTGCTCGCACCGGGTCCCATGTTCTGGAACATGCTTTGTAGCTGGTTGGTCATCTCTTCCATGCCTGGAGGCGACATGATTTCAATACCGGCTTGTGGCGCAGAGACGTCAATTTCAATCTCTTTATCGTCTAACTGGCCTTCACGTAGTTTTTTACGAAAAACTTGGCGAGTGCTATTGTCGCTAGGTTTTTCGCTGTCCCAATCTTCTTTTGGTTTAGGCAATAGGGCATCAAGAATGCGCTCTTCAGCGGCTTCTTCGGCTCTAAATTTACACTTAGCCATCTGCTCTTCACGTGTCAGCTTAATGGCTGAATCGGTAAGGTCGCGAATAATCTGGTCAACTTCTTTACCGACATAACCCACTTCAGTGAACTTAGTGGCTTCCACTTTGATGAACGGTGCTTTTGCAAGGCGTGCTAAACGGCGGGCAATTTCAGTTTTACCCACACCTGTTGGGCCAATCATTAGAATGTTTTTAGGTGTGACCTCTTGACGAAGGTCAGCATCCAGTTGCATACGGCGCCAGCGATTACGTAGCGCGATTGCGACTGAGCGTTTGGCCTTTTGCTGACCAATAATGTGACTATCTAGTTCGTGAACAATTTCACGCGGTGTCATTTCAGACATATTATTTCCTCATGCTTAAGCATCAGTCTTGGGTATAAACGAAAGTTCGTTTAGTACTTTAACTCTTCGATGGTCTTAAATTGGTTGGTGAAAACACAGATGCCGCCGGCAATCGTTAATGACTTTTCTGCAATTTCTAAGGCGCTAAGATCGGTGTTTTCAAGCAATGCTATGGCTGCTGATTGGGCAAAGTTGCCACCAGAACCTATAGCAATTAAGTCATTTTCTGGCTGAATAACATCACCGTTACCGGTAATGATCAATGACGATTCACCATCAGCGACAGCTAACAGTGCTTCTAGTTTGCGTAGCACCTTGTCTGAACGCCAGTCTTTGGCCATTTCAACGGCTGCGCGCATAAGATGGCCTTGATGCATTTCGAGTTTGGCTTCGAAGCGCTCGAATAATGTAAATGCATCTGCTGTACCGCCAGCAAAGCCTGCCAATACCTTATTGTGGTATAGACGACGAACTTTTCTAGCGTTGCTTTTCATCACGGTATTACCAAGAGAAACTTGGCCATCACCGGCGATAACCACTTGGTTATTTCGGCGTACTGATACGATAGTGGTCACGATAAATCCTCTTCTCTAGCCAGCGACAATGTGCCTGCTGGTTGGTGATAATAGAGATATGGGGGGGAGTTGAGTAAATATCAAGGGGGGGAACTTGGATTGCTAGCCTGACTCAGCTAGGGTCTGCTTATTTGCTGGTCATGGCCGGTCTATGAGTGGTTATCTGATTGCTATTGAAAGCTTCGGTCTTACGGCCGAGGTAAGTCGTGGTGCTTCGCCCACATATAAATTGAGATAATCAAACTCCGCTTGATAAAGGTCGTGGGATTCCATCCCACACTCGGCCAAAAGGGGATCAACAGCAATATCCCCTCTTGGATCGCCCCTGCCGCCCGGACGAAGTTGTCTTCCTCATACTTCAACAAAAATTGTCTAACGGCTCAGATGGTACATCCATGTACCCCCGAGCCTGAACCATCATCCATGATGGTTCCACGGCATTAATGTCTACGTATTTCGGCAACTTCGATGGGGAATGGGTGTTATCAATGAGTTCAAGGAGATGGTGGTCATAGTGTTTTCAATTTAAAAACTAAAATGCTGAGAATTGCGCTTTTCTAACCCAGTGTAAATACGGCTGAGGCCTTCGGAAACAGGTCTGTTTTGTTCCATCTCTGGAGATCAAATTTGCTTGCGGCGTACTTCAGTAGTGTCTGCTGATACGCTGACCGCAGGTCATTGGAAGCAAATATCCAATAGCGTAATAAAAAACAATTAAATGACGTATAGGCTTTTAGTTAAAGCAATAAAAAAGCGCTACATGAGTAGCGCTTTAAGATTAGATTCTGAAGCGGGATTTAACTTTCCCAAAACCAGATTTGGCAGCCGTTAGTGCCAGAGTTTTGCAGTACATGGCGCTGTCTTTCAGCATCACGTTTCTTGTCGTAAGGCCCTAGAACGACCTTATACCACATTCCACTAGTGCCTTTAACTTTACGCACTTGCGCTTCCAACCCTTGGAACGCAATGGTTGCCTTAAGCGAATTTGCTTGAGATTCCTTTCTAAATGAACCGCATTGCATCTGGTAAGGACGCTTAGGCTTAGTGGAAGTTGCAGGCAGGTCCACTTCGACCTTTTTGTTTTCCAGCTCCTTAAGATAGGTCCACTCTTCTTTTGGGGCTGGCGGTAGCGCATTAGGATCTTTTTTAACACTGGCTTTCTTTGGTTCTTCAACCACAACCGGTGTTGTTACGATTTCATCTTCACTGCTTAATAACCATAATACATAACCAAACCCAGTTAGACCTGCGAGCGTTATTAATAGCAGTAAAACAGGGAAACGCTTGGGGGCATTTCCCTTTGAACCACGCTTTTTAGTACTGCCTTTGCGCGTGGGTTTACGGTTTGCGTAGTCACGACTCGTCATAGGGTTATGATTACATCCGCTCTAAAGTGTCTAGTCCTAGCAAGTTCAGCCCTTGCTTAAGTGTTTTCGCTGTTAGCTTAGCCAATAATAAGCGGCTCTTCTTCTGTGCTTCGTTATCGGCAGCCAGTACTGGGCATGCTTCATAAAAGCTAGAGAATGCACCGGCAAGTTCAAATAGGTAAGCACATAGTGCATGTGGTTGACCTTTATTGACGACGCGGTTCATCACTTCACCGAACTGAGCTAACTTAGTGCCAAGATCTTTCTCTCTCTCGTGTTCAAGTACGATGGTAGCACCACTCAAATCAACGTCTTGTGCACGGTTGAAGATACCCACAACACGAGTGTACGCATAGAGTAGGTAAGGTGCGGTGTTACCTTCAAAACTCAGCATCTGCTCAAAGCTGAAGATATAATCGCTAGTACGGTTCTTAGATAAATCAGCATATTTAACGGAAGCAATACCGACGACGCGAGCGATTTCAGTCAGCTCTGCTTCATCCATATCAGGATTTTTACTGCGCACTAAATCAAGAGCACGAATGTCAGCTTCTTTAAGCAGATCAATAAGCTTAACCACACCACCAGAGCGTGTCTTAAAGGGACGACCATCAGCACCATTCATGGTGCCAAAGCCCATATGTTCGAAGCTCATCTCTTCGCGAACAAAATTGGCTGTTTTAGCAAGCTTAAACACTTGTTGGAAGTGTAAGGCTTGGCGCAGATCGACAAAATAAAGTGCTCTATCTGCTTTTAGCACATTCGAGCGATAGCGCATTGCTGCCATATCGCTGGTCGCGTATAGGTAGCCGCCGTCTGCTTTTTGAATAATAACAGGGAGTGGCTCACCCTCTTTGTTTTTAAACTCTTGTTGGAACACCACTTTAGCGCCATTACTTTCTGACAATAAGCCCAGCGTATCAAGATCGGCAACGACTTGCTCTAAGTCAGCGTTATATGAGCTTTCACCGCGAACATCTGCACGGGTTAAGCTAACGCCTAAACGTTCATAAATTTCGTGGCAGTGACTCAAGGAAATGTCATTAAATTCACGCCATAATTTATTGCAGTACTCGTCACCTGATTGTAATGCAACGACCAGTTTACGAGCACGGTTGGCGAAATCTTCAGACTCATCGAAGCGGACTTTAGCGGCACGGTAGAAGTTTTCAAGATCTGAAAGCTCCATTTGTGCTTGTTCACCATTTGCAGCACGTAACTCTTCCATGTACGCAAGCAACATGCCGAACTGAGTTCCCCAGTCACCGACGTGGTTCTGGCGAATAACCTTGTGACCCATAAACTCAAGTGAGCGTGCGACGCTGTCACCGATGATGGTCGATCTTAGGTGGCCAACATGCATCTCTTTCGCAAGGTTAGGTGACGAGTAGTCAACGACAACCGTTTGCGACTCAGGCAACGTTAGGCCCAAGTGGTCGCTGTTAAGTGCGTCCATCAGTTGATTGGCGAGCGCATTGTCATCGATAAAAAAGTTGATAAATCCTGGTCCTGCAATCTCAACCTTTTCGACATGGCTAGATTCAGGCAGATTATCAATGATGAGTTGAGCTATCTCACGTGGATTCTTGCGCGCTGCTTTTGTTAGCATCATCGCCAAGTTGGTAGCAAAATCACCGTGGCTCTTATCTTTGGTTCGGTCCACTTGAATGCGAGCTTCAAAATCAGCAGGAACAACACCTTGTTGTTTAAGGGCATTTAACGATTCAGCGAGTAAAGATTGAGTATGTGATTTCATTGGCGTTTAATCGGCACTTACAAAAAGAAAAAGTAATAGGGGTAACCGACTATTTTAGCCGCTTGTGGTACCCAATTACTATCCTCTAGCGAACTTTTTCTACTTTAGTGACGATTAAATCGATTTAAAGCAGATCTTGTGGATCGCGATCGAGACTCCAACGGCATTTTTTAGCCAGAGGTAACTGTTCAATTTGTGGTAGTGCTTGTTCAAATGCTTGTTGTAATTGATTGCGGTTTTTAGTTTGGAAGAGTAGCTGGCGACGATATTTACCGGCCTTTCTATCCAGCGGGGCAGGCATAGGCCCAATCACTTCACACTCTTCGTTTTGTGGCAGCAGCGCGCCTATTTGACTCAGCAGTGCATCGGCGTCCGCAGCCAAGTGAGCTTCTGCGCGAATGAGGATCATATGCCAAGCGGGCGGGAGTAATGCTTGTTTGCGCTCATTGAGCTGATTGCGAGCAAACTCACCGTAGCCTTTATGCATGAGTTCTCGAAGCATGGTGTTGTCGCTTTGATGGGTTTGTAATAATACCGTTCCAGGTTTGCTCGCACGACCGGCACGACCTGAGACTTGAGTGTAAAGCTGGCCGAAACGTTCAGGTGCTCTAAAGTCAGCACTAAAGAGCGCGCCGTCGACATCCAAAAGCCCGACCAAGGTCACGTCAGGAAAGTGATGGCCTTTTGCTAGCATTTGGGTGCCGACTAAAATTTTGTATTCGCCTTTATGTATCGCATTGAGATGGGCCTCTAACGATCCCTTATTGCGCGTGGTGTCGCGATCGATACGCACAACTGGGTGGTTGGGAAACTCTTTCTCAAGGAAGCTGGCGAGTTGCTCGGTACCCACACCTTGGCCAGCAAGCATGGTGCTACCACATTGATGGCACTGCTTGGGGATCGCATATTGATTACTGCAGTGATGGCAGCGGATCTCACCTAAGGCTTGATGCACAGTAAAGAAGGCATCACAGCGATCGCATTCATGTAGATGTCCACATTCATGGCAGATTAACGCGGGAGCAAAGCCCCGTCGGTTGAGAAATAAAATGACTTGGTTGCCAGCATCAAGGTGAATGCGCATTTCATTCAACAATGCATGCGACATACCGGTGCGCAGTGGCTGATTACGAATGTCGACTATGCCTTGACGCACTTTTTCTGCATTGCCTGCACGTTGACCTAGCTGCAAATGCTCATATCGACCACTGAGTGCATTTTGCAAGGTTTCCAGTGACGGTGTTGCTGTGCCTAAAAGAACTGGAATATCTTCTAGATGCCCGCGCATGACGGCAAGATCACGTGCGTGATAACCCACACCTTCTTGTTGCTTAAAACTCGAGTCGTGCTCTTCGTCTAAAATGATCACCCCAGGATAAGCCATCGGCGTAAATAACGCCGAACGCGTGCCGATAATAATGGCTGCTTCGCCCGTTTTGGCGTGGCGCCATGCATCTAATCGTTGATTGTCAGTCAAACCTGAATGAATGACCGACACTTTGACATTAAAGCGGTGTCTGAATCGGCTAATGGTTTGGGGGGTTAAGCCTATTTCCGGAACTAGAACGAGCGCTTGCTTGCCCTGCTTTAATATTGTTTCTAATAAAGCCAAGTAAACTTCGGTTTTCCCCGAGCCCGTAACGCCTTCGAGTAAAGTGCAGTGATAGCCCGATTGCAGCGTGAGTGTTGCGACGGCAATGGCTTGTTCTGGGTTGAGTCTATGCGGCTCTTCAGTCATTTCAAGCTGGGTTCGCCAGCTGAGATCAACGGACACAACACGTGAGTTCTTCGTTATCCAGCCTTTATCATCGAGCGCTTTTAGAGCTGCTTTACTGAGTTCTAATGCGGCGATTTCGTGCTGTTCGAGATCACGTTCAGCTAAGGCGTTAAACAGTTTGCGTTGCGCGGGTGCACGGTTGAGTTGATTAACATCTGCAGCGCGTCCCGCATCCGTTAAAGTCCAATAGGACGCCGTCGCCGCTTTCGACTCCGCCCCTTTTCTCAGTGCAACGGGTATCGCTTGTGATAGCATTTGTCCTAAGCTACAGAAGTAATATCTTGCAGCCCAAGCCGTTAATTTATACAGTGAATCAGGTAATAATGGTACATCGTCTAAAATGCTAACAATTGGCTTTATTTGCTTAGGCGTTAAATTACAAGTATCCGTTATGGCTGTAATAAGGCCAATAAGCTGCTGTCGACCAAATGGCACTTGTACTCGCATGCCTTTTTGAGGAACGATGTTGATATGCTCAGGAACTTGGTAACTAAAGGTTTGCCGCATTGGAACGGGCAGGGCGACCTCAACAAACAAAGGCATAAAACTCTATTTCAATAGGAGATAAGCCTGTAGTGTACCGAGGCGAGTCTTGGAGAGCCAGTCAGATTTAACTTATTATGATGCGCTAGAAAAGGAAACGATGAAAAGAATAATAATATTAGCATTAACGACGTTAGCGCTGTTTAGCACAGCGGTTACAGCTGAAGTTTCTCATGTAAGCATAAATGAAAGGTTATTTGAGCTGGGAGAGTACCCAAAACTTAAAGTGAATATCATTTCAAGCCATAAGAACCCCAATAAGGTGCAGTTCTTTTTACGGCAATCGACCGGAGAAGAGCGCCTTGTGAGTTCACCGTTGAGTCATTTCCTAGTGTTAGTTACCGGGGTTGACGATGTTGTCGATAGTGAAGCGGTGTTGGTGGTGAAAGAGCATCGAATAAACCGCTGGCGAGAAGTCACGGTCCTTAATTTATTCAGTGATAACCCTGTCGAGAATGTGCCGCATACGGCATACACTCCATCGCCAGCGAAGGTCGATGAGAAAGCAAACGGTGCTGTAAAAACGATTTCAAATTCGTTAACGACCAGCACGGCGCCTATCGGGGTTAAACTCGAAGAAAATTGTACTGTAGACTTTAATGGTAGCGAAACACTCTGGCGTATTGGTTTACGTCAATCTAAAGTGTGGGGAGTCAACACTTATGGTGCAATACTTGCCATTTATGAGGCGAATCCGCGTGCTTTTAATAAAAACAAAATCAATGGTTTAAAGGCTGATGCATTATTGAAATGTCCTTCTGTAGCAATAATAGATAAATATACTGATGCCAAGGCTGCCGAAAAATTATTTGATTCGATGTACTAGGGATTGCAGCAACTTAGGGTAGGATAGCGCGCTCACTGATTCTATTTATGGTGATTCATGACGGGTAGCTGGATCTATTGCTTAAATGCTGTATAATCCTGCGCCCTAAACTATTATTAACTGCATGTGGTGTCCGACTTCGGGTTGGAAGAGCGACATGGCCTTAACCTTGAGGTAATTCCAATGAAAGCAGGTATTCATCCTGATTATGCAGAAATCACTGCAACTTGTACTTGTGGTAACGTTATCAAAATTAACTCTACTATCGGTAAAGACTTACATTTAGACGTTTGTGGTGCATGTCACCCATTCTACACTGGTACCCAGAAAGTTACGGATACTGGCGGACGTATCGATAAGTTCAACAAGCGCTTTGGTGCACTTGGCAAGAAGTAATTACTTCTGCAATGAATTTAAAAAAGGCGCCTTCTGGCGCCTTTTTGCTATTCTGAGGTTGAGCTTTTTTATCTTTCTTACCGATATATGTCTATTTGACGACTCAACAGGATCCTAATGGACTTTAAAACATCACTCTGCGCCTTATTATTAGTTTTGAGTCTTCCGCCAGTGCACGCCAGCCAATGTGTGCCGACTAGCTTTGATGAAACCGTGGTGCTTGATTACGTCAATGACGGCGACACTATTACCCTAAAAGATGGTCGACGGGTGCGGTTCATCGGTGTTGATACTCCTGAAATTGATTTCCAGTTTAAAGATCTTTCAGACCCATACGCCGCCGAGGCTAAATCATTCCTACAAAGTACAATCAAACCAGGACAATCGCTTAAGCTTGTTTTTGGGCAGCAAAAACTGGATCCATACGGCCGTACACTTGCTTATGTGTATACCGCAGCAGGTGAACATCTGCAGGAGTTGCTACTCAGTAACGGCTTTGCTAAAGCCAAGGTGTTTCAAAATGACTTTTTTTGGCAATGTTTAGCAGACATTGAAGATGATGCGCGGACAAATCAACGAGGTTTATGGCAGAATCTTGACTACCAAGCTAAGTCACCTGCACACCTTTCAAGAAGCGATAGCAACCAATGGCGAGAGGTCAGAGGGGTGGTGACTGGCTATGAAAGAAAAGGTCAGGATTTAGCGCTGTTAATCGATGATAAGTTGGTTTTGATGATATCTAAGCAAGATATCAGTAAGTTTAATAACATATTGAATCTTAATCTGCTGCAAAGCCAGGTAATAGTGCGCGGTAAGGTGTACTTTTCTTACAGTAAATGGCGCATAAATGGCACTCATCCATCACAGATAACCGTCGAAAAAGACAGTTTGGAATAATATATAGCGATAAAGTTAAAATTTTGAAAGATCTTATTTGAAATGCTCCTATATTCGAGTATCTTAGCGGCTATCAGCTTACGTTTATTGTTTAGGTAATACACGATACCGACCTCAACCTAAACAGCTTCAATAACCGTTTAGCTGTCGACCTTTCGCTTTGGATAACATTAGTCGCACTCAGGATTAGAAAAATGGCAGATCTTCGTCAACAAGCCCTCGATTATCATGAATTACCCGTACCAGGTAAAACAGCAGTTTGCCTAACAAAACCCGCAGAAACGAGCATGGACCTTGCACTGGCGTATAGCCCAGGTGTGGCTGAACCAGTGCGTGAAATAGCGGCAAACCCTGAAAATGCATATCGCTATACCGGTAAAGGCAACACAGTTGCAGTTATTTCTAATGGCACCGCCATTCTAGGTTTAGGTAATTTAGGCCCGTTGGCATCTAAGCCTGTGATGGAAGGCAAAGCGTTATTGTTTAAGCATTTTGCCAATATTGATGCGACTGATATCGAAGTAAAACACAGAACTTCAGAAGAGTTTATTAATATAGTTGAAGCGATTGCCGATACATTCGGTGGTATTAACCTTGAAGATATTAAAGCGCCAGAGTGTTTTGAGATAGAAAAAGCCTTGATTGAGCGTTGTAATGTGCCTGTTTTTCATGACGACCAACACGGTACTGCGATTGTGACTACCGCAGGCATGATCAATGCGTTAGAGATCCAAGGTAAGTCGATGGAAAAAGCTGTATTTGTTTGTATGGGAGCTGGCGCTGCTGCCATCGCTTGTATGACAATGATGGTTAATTGTGGTGCTCAACGCGAAAATATCTACATGTTAGATAGAAAAGGTGTAATCCACACTCGTCGCGAAGACATTAACGAATATAAAGCCTTATTTGCAAATAATACGGATAAGCGCACGCTACAAGATGTTATCAAGGGTGCAGATGCTTTCTTAGGTTTATCTGGCCCAGATGTGCTTGGCGCTGAAGATGTAGCCTTGATGGCTGAAAACCCGGTGATTTTTGCTTGTTCAAACCCAGATCCTGAAATTAGACCTGAAATCGCCCATGAAACCCGTAAAGACTTAATTATGGGAACGGGTCGCAGTGACTATCCAAACCAGGTTAACAACGTATTGTGTTTTCCATTCATTTTCCGTGGTGCATTAGATGTGCGCGCATCGAAGATTAATGACGAAATGAAAATTGCTGCCGTGCATGCTATTGCAAGCTTAGCTAAAGAAGCCGTGCCAGCATCAGTGCTTGCTGCATATCCAGATGTTAGCTCTCTGGAATTTGGTGCCGAGTACGTTATTCCTAAACCAATGGATCCGCGCTTATTACCGAATGTTGCTAAAGCGGTAGCCCTTGCTGCCATCGAGTCGGGTGTGGCTCATATTACGACGTTACCTATCGGTTATATGGAGTCGTAATCACTGATTTGCGAGTGAATAAGAAAAGGGGCTTAGGCCCCTTTTTTATTTTCTGTCGTTTTTATTTTGCCTTTTATCACCTGCTGTTTAATAATCCTCAAATAAGCCGCTATTTGCGGGATAATTCTTCTACATCAAAATAAGATCCTGCAGGAAGCGGACATATACCCATCTTGCCTGAATATGCAGGATTCAGTGGGAGTTTAATGGGCTTTAATCAAGGCATTGATTGCCACTAATGGTCGTTCCCTTAGTAAAATCAATAACACGGAGTAAAGCCCATTAAAACCCATCGCAGAAGGCGTTGTGCAAGCTCACTTCGTTGTTGCACTAACTTAAAAGGGAATAACCATTTCTATGTTAACGCGCCTAGAATTGAACTGGCACAATGCCTCTGAAACGAGCATCTTCAAGTAGGATGGGTATATGATACTCACTCGAATTCTTACTAAGAAACTCACTAGCTTTTGGCTGATGTCGTTAGTTGGTGTCGCCTTTATCTGTTTTTTAACCGCTATGTTCAGTTTCGTGCAGCTGACCTATGCGTTTCAACAGCAAAAAGTGTCAGAACTAGAGGGCATGTTACAACAGCAGTTTGCCGTCACTGTGGCACCAGAAGAGAAGTGGCAGCTTAATAATTGGTTGCCACCATTGCTACATGCCTACCAAGCGCAATCATTTGTGCTGACTAAAGGTAATGTCACTCTATTTGAATATAAGGCGCTAAAGCCTCAACCTGGTGGTGTGCAATACAGCAGTCAGCTTGAAAATGGCCTAATGATGGAACTGGCATTACCACAGCCGTTTAATAAGCATGAAGTCAGTGCTTATGAATGGATGATTCTGTTGGTGGGTTGTCTCGCTGTCATGCTGTTTGTTCGATTTGGCTTTCGATGGTTTTCGGACCAACTTAATGGCATCGAAGATCTCACGCAACGGGCAAACCTCATCTTAACGGGTAAGCGCGATAAAGCATTGGCAGAAAAGGGGCATGGAAGGCCTCGGATGATTAACCGCGCCATGACGCAGCTACTGCTTGAACTGCATGATGCCCATAAAGAGCGGGCGAGGTTTGATCAATTTATACGTTCCAACACTTTTCTTGATGCCGAAACGGGTGTTGGCAACCGTTTGTTCCTAAAAAACCGTTTGGATGCACTGAGTAATAGTGCAGGCATGATGACACCCGGTGTGTTGTATCTGTTTGAGATGGAAGACCTAGATCTATTAAACCGAGAAATTGGTGAGCAAGAGGTCAATGAAATACTGTCACAAATCATCGCCACTATTAATCAAATTTTAGCGAGCAAAGCTAACATCATTTTCTCGCGCCGCTCCTATAATCAGTTCGCGGTGGTGGTGCCACAAATTTCACAAAAAGAAGCGGATCAAGTTGCGGCGAAGTTGTTACGGGTGAGTTTGAGCCAGATTGATAGCTTGCTCGATACACCTGATGATTTTCTGCATCTAGGTGGGGCCTATTTTAAAGTCGGTGATGACAAAGATGCTTTAGTGGAAGAGGCGGAGCTCGCTTTGCGCTCGGCTCAGTTTCAAGGCGGTAGTAGCTGGTTTATGTATGACAAGGGCGCTGTTGATGGTGATTTGTCTAAAGGCTCTGTGCGTTGGCGTAGCTTTTTGGAGAACGTGCTCGTTAGCAAGCGAGTCTTTTTATTCTCGCAGCCCGTTGTTGATAGTGATTTAACTGCGCATCATCAAGAAGTGTCCTGTCGACTGCGAGATACTCAAGGGAATTTGGTCCGAGCTACCCTTTTCCTCCCCATGGCAATTAAGTGCGGCCTCATCCCTCAAATAGAAAGGCAGGTTATCGAGATGGTGCTGTTTGATGTGTTGCCAAAACAAAATGATACTAGCCTTAAGTTCAGTATTAACCTGAGTTTAGATACATTAACCAGCCGAGCATTCGTGCGCTGGTTAAAAACCACATTGTTGGAATATCGGCACTTAGTCCCGCGGATCATTTTTGAGATAAATGAAGATATTCTAGTGCATCATCAAGATGTACTGACTGAGCCGCTTGATATGATCAGTAAAATGGGGGCGGGGATCTGTGTCGACAGAGTGGGGCAACAAGTTGTGAGTACCGAGTATTTACAACGTTATCCTATCTCGTTAATTAAACTGCACCGTTCTATCGTCAGTCAAATCCACCTGCGAGCGGAGAACCAACTTTTTATCCGCAGTTTAATTGCTGGTCTGTATCGTACCGATGTGCAAGTTTGCGCTGAAGGTGTTGAAGTTTTTGAAGAGTGGCAGACGTTACAAATTTTAGGCGTGAGTGCGGGTCAAGGTAGCTTTTTTAGTGAGCCAATAGAAGAAGTATAACTCGTTCCCATCGTCGGCAAGCGATAAGATGTAATGGCTTTATAGATGTTTTTCTATAATATTCAAATATTAGTCGTTACAATGAGTGACATAAGAAGACTCTCTTTCCTTTTAACCTAAATTAGATCAGTATTATCATCATCTAATTCACAAGTGGTTATCAGAAAACTCGATCATATGAACATTTACGAGTAAGAACTAACAGTAATTAAGGCATGGATGAATGGAAGCTAGCTTGCTAAGTAAACTCCAATTTTGGCGGAAACTCGCTCCAACATCACAGTTGGGGCTATATGTGTGTGCCGATAAAATATTTGTATATCAAGCAGCAACTGAAGAGTCTGTCGCCAATTTTTCTACTTTCAACTTTAAAAAACTGGATTGGGTAGATGCCTTTGAGCAGATCGTCAAGACGCTCGGCATTGCAAAAATTCAAATCGTTTTATCTGCTGAGTTTTATCAAGTCATACAGGTCGATAAACCCAATGTAGAGGCAGACGAGATGACTGCTGCGCTGCTATGGTCGGTTAAAGATCTTGTTAGCCAAGCGGTAACCGACATCCATTTAGATTACTTCGAATCCTCTAAGCAGACGACCAATAAAGTCAGCGTCGTCGTCGCAGAGAAAAAACAGCTCACCAGTATACTGCTCGCAGCGAGAGCTGCGGGTATGGAAACGTGTGGCGTCACCATTGAAGAGATGGCAATTACCCATTTGTTTAGTGATAGCCAAGCAAGACTATTACTCAGCCATCGCGCTGGCGGTGAGCTTTTACTTGCCGTCGTAAAGGATGGCGAATTATTCATGCAGCGTCGAGTGAGAGGCTTTTTACAGCTTGATAGTGTTGCCGCTGAAGATCTCGCTTTTGGTCTTGCTGACAACTTGAGTTTAGAGATCCAACGTTCAATGGACTTTTTTGAAAGCCAGTTACGTGAAGCCCCCGTGGTATCGATTGACTTATTGATGCTGGGCGCCCGTGACAAGTTGGCTGTGTTAGTGAGTGAAAACTTCAATCAAAGTGTGACACCGTATCAAGCTGAGTCGGTAGAGGCGGTTTTTTCGCAGATGGCATTAGCTGAGTTTTCACAAGGTGATTCAATATGAAATTAAGGGTTAACCTCTACTCAGAATCTTTGTTCCCTGCTGAAGTACGTTTATCTTTTTTAAGATTGAACCAAGTGTTGGTGGGCTTAGTGTTAATTTTATTATTAAGCAGTGCTCTCACATATGGATTCGTGTCGAGTCTGGCGTCTGAAAAAGATGAGTTACAACAAGCTAAGGCCACTTTAGATGAACGCAAATCGGAACTCGAAGATGAGCTCGCCAAGAGGCAGCCAAGTGCGTCTTTGGTGGCTGAGGTCGAATTAAAAGCGCAACAGTTAGAGCTCAAGCAGATGTTAATCGGTAAGTTGAGTCAACAAGAAGCGCTTACAAGCTTTGGTTACTCGCCGTTAATGACTGATTTAGCCAGTGTGGCAGATCGTAGTATTTGGCTGAATCGGATTCAGGTTAACGAGAATCGCTATATCTTCGAAGGCTACACCTCTAGCCCACAAAGCGTGCCTAATTGGATTGATAGACTCAAAACCACGACTACATTGAAAGGCCACGCATTTGCATCGATGACAATGAGCTTAGGTGAAGATAAACCGCTCGCATTCAAATTAACCAGTGATGCCGATACTGAATCCAAGGCCGCGGAGGGTAGAAAATGAAGCAGCGCTGGTATGATCTAGCCACCAAATTCGATGTGCTAAGCCAACGAGAAAGAGTGTTAGTTGCAGCTGCTGTGCTTATCATTGCAGGGTTGATTCTTTATCTGCCGTTGGAGTCATTGTTAACCCAACATACTCAGTTAAGTCAGCAGGTTACCTCTTTAAAGAATGATAATGATATTTCAGAGCAGCAGATTGCGCTCTATGAGCAAAGCTTGGCGACCGATCCAGACACCGAATATCGCCAGCGCTTAGCCAACATTATTCAGCAGACTAAGCAGATAGATGAAGAACTGTCTTTCCAAATGGTTGATATGGTGCCAGCAGATCATATGCCAACCTTACTTGCAGGGCTACTTTCAAATATAAAAGGCATTAAATTGAACGCCTTTACCTCAATCGCCCCTACGCCATTATTGGAAGTCGGCGAAGAGAAGAAAATGAACTTGTATAGCCATGGGATCCGGCTGGAGTTTACTGGCGATTATTTTTCGGTATTACGCTTTGTTGAAGCCGTGGAGAGCATGCCAAATAAACTTTACTGGCGTAGCATGGATTATAAAGTGGATGCCTATCCTAAAGCTGCAATCACGTTAGAGCTTTATACCCTAAGCATAAATAAGGACTTTATTAGTGTTGCTAAAACAAATTAGTCGCTTAGCACTGCTCATTGTTGCTGGCAGTTTTTGCGCAAACTTAAGCGCGGCCAGCTTGCGGGATCCAACGTTACCGGGTGCTGGTGCAAGCATAACCAATACCGCCACCGTATCAGTAAATAAAGCATTGGTGCTGAACAGTATTTTAATTAAACAAAGCGGTTCTTTTGCAGTGATTAACAATCAAATATTTAAGCAGGGCCAGCGAGTACAAGGTGTAAAAATCGTGCATATTGACAAGGATACAGTGTCATTAGCCGATGGCCGTAAACTGACAATGTTTAAAGCAATATTAGAGATTAAGGGACACTAAACAGATGCGCTCAACACTATATATAACCCCTTTGCTGACATTGTTACTGGTGGCCTGCCAAACGGTTGATAGGCCAAACCCAGTAGCGTCTAAGCAAGCGTTAGCGGATTCTATCGCGATCGCTGAAACGGCCACTTTAGCGCCGCCTCCTGCAATATTGCCAGAGGAAGTGCAAAGAGAGCTAGCGTCAGACAGTTTACTTGCTGGTTTTACCCCAGCCAAAAGAGCTGAGCGTCGTTTTGATGTTTCTGCTCATGAAGTTGACGCTAAAGTATTTTTCCCTAGTTTAGTGCAGGGTACGTCATTAAGTGTTGCAGTACATCCAGATGTCTCTGGACACATTTCGCTTTCATTAAAAGGGGTCACCCTCCAGGAAACGCTGCAGGTTGTTGAAGATATTTATGGCTATGAAGTGAGTCGAGAAGGGCGCATTTTACGTATTTATCCTGCCGGTATGCGTACCGAAACCTTTTCACTCAATTACCTCTACATGCAGCGCGAAGGCTTATCGTTAACCTCGGTTAATTCTGGGCGTATATCAGATGATAACAACAGCTCCAGTGGCGGTAATAGTAGCGATAGCGGTAATAGTAATTCGAATAACAGCTCCAATAGTGATTCTAATTCAAACAGTAGCAACAGTAGCAGCGAGCAAACCAACGGCACGTTTATCCGTTCAAAAACCAAGTCTGATTTTTGGGGCGAGTTAAAAGAAACATTAGTCTCCATTGTGGGTGAAAGTGGTGGTGGGCGCCAAGTGGTGGTTACACCACAAGCTGGACTCGTCACTGTCCGTGCCTACCCTAATGAAATTAGACAGGTGCGTAATTTTATTAAAACGGCAGAAAGCCACTTGCAACGTCAAGTCATCATCGAAGCGAAAATACTTGAGGTGACATTATCTGATGGCTATCAGCAAGGGATCCATTGGGAAAGCGTATTAGGGCATGCTGGTAGCACCGATATCTCCTTTGGCACTAGCCCGTCAACAGGCTTAAGTGACAAGATCACCAGTGCGTTAGGCGGGGTGACCTCTATTAAGCTTAAAGGGTCTGACTTTAGCACCATGATTAGCTTACTTGATACGCAGGGTGATGTTGACGTGCTATCGAGCCCGCGCGTGACGGCGTCGAATAACCAAAAAGCCGTGATTAAAGTGGGTACCGACGAATATTTTGTCACCGATGTTTCTTCAACGACGATTGCTGGCACCACGCCAGTGACCAGTCCCGAAGTTGAACTGACGCCATTTTTCTCCGGTATTGCACTTGATGTTACTCCGCAAATTGATGCCGAAGGCAATGTGTTATTACATATCCACCCATCGGTGATTAAGATTAAAGAGCAGACTAAAACGATTAAGATCTCCGATAGCACTTTGGAACTGCCTTTGGCGCAAAGTGAAATCCGCGAGTCAGACACTGTTATCCGAGCAGCAAGTGGCGACGTGGTTGTTATTGGTGGCTTGATGAAAAGTGAAAACATAGAGATCGTTTCTAAGGTGCCATTACTGGGAGATATTCCCTTTATCGGTGAGGCATTTACTAACCGTGCTAACTCTACCGTAAAAACAGAATTGGTTATCTTACTGAAGCCTATCGTTGTGGGTGCTGACACTTGGGAGAGTGAACTTAAACGCTCTCAAGCGCTACTCGACCGTTGGTATCCAGAGGGGGAGTAGGTTTGTATCTGCAGCATTTTCGGTTAACTGAAACGCCATTTTCACTGACACCGAATACGGAGTTCTTTTTTGGCTTAGCACCGCACGTAGAAGCCATGCAAGTGCTACAAACTGCGTTACAAACAGGTGAAGGTTTTATCAAGGTTACCGGCGAAGTCGGTACTGGAAAAACCTTGATTTGTAGAAAACTAATGAATGAGCTGCCAGAGCGTTTTCATTGTGCTTATTTACCTAATCCGTATCTTACGCCTGCCGAACTTCGGTGGGCGGTGGCGATGGAACTGGGCCTTAAACACTCTAGCCAGATTGATCAACAACAGCTGACGGGGTTAATTCAGCAACAGTTAATGGCGTTAAGCGCACATGGTCATTCGATTATTTTAGTCTTGGATGAAGCACAAGCTTTACCTGACGATAGTTTAGAGGCGTTACGGTTATTCACTAACCTAGAAACAGAGAGCCGCAAATTATTGCAAGTGGTGTTGTTTGCCCAACCAGAGCTCGATGAGCGTCTTGCCATGAGTAAATTTAGGCAGTTGAGGCAAAGAATCACCTTCAGTTACTGCCTTCGAGCCCTCACATTAGATGAGTCTGCCGCATATATTCAGCATCGCTTAAAAGTGGCTGGCAGTATAGGTGACGAGTTATTTACCGACGTGGATGCTAAGCGTCTAGCCAAAGCGGCGCGGGGGATCCCGCGTTTGATTAATATTTTGTCTCATAAGGCACTGTTAGTTTGTTTTGGCGAAGGGGTGAGCAAAATTTCAAAGCAACATGTTGAGGCTGCTATCGCAGACACAGAAGATGCGTCCCTTAGTCGACATTTATGGTTACGCAGGACATTGGCTGCGGGGGTATTAATCAGCATGGTATTTGCGGTTTTATATTGGTTTAAGGGAGGTGTTGTATGAGCGTAATCAATAAAATGCTCAAAGATTTAGACAAACGACAACAGCCTCACGGTATTGAGAGCATGGCAAAACCACAAAATGCGCTGTTACCTCAACGCCAATCTAAGCTCCCCTTAGTTGTTACCAGCTTACTGTCGTTGCTTATCGGCGGTTTCATTGTCTTTTTTGTTATTGAGCCGAGTAACCCTAGCGCAATTGGTAATGTGGTGGCTGCTGAGCAAAGCGAATTAACGTCCGATCATATTGCTGGCGTGCTATCCGATAGCGACAACATGGTGTCAGCAACAACGCAAAGCCTGGCAATTGATACTCAAGAACCTTTAACCGATAAAGAGACTTTAACACCTGCTCCTGCTACTCGCACCGTCAATGTTAGCAGCATTCAGCCAACTGCAAAGCCTGAATTAGTGCAGCCAGCGGTTAACACGGCGAAAGCGATAGCAGAGGTTACTGATGAAAATACAGCCATAAGTAATCCTGAAGCTCAAATGACAGCTGCCAGTGCGAGTCCAACCAGTCAACCGCTGAGACAGCAAGCAAGTTCTATGAGTATTGAGCCCACTAAGCGAGCGACTCGAACTTCTTATACCAGCAGTAATATGGCGATAAAGGAGGTCAAGTTGACCTCCGAGCAGTTGGCACAAAAGCAGATGATATTAGCGAATGACGCCCAGCAGCAGGGGCTACATAGCGATGCGCTCACTTACTACAAAGCGGCTTTGTCTTATAACCCCGCTTTACATCAAGCGAGGAGGCAAGCCGCGGCACTTTATTATGGGCAAAACAAGTTGTCGGAATCGGCTCAGCTATTAAAGCAAGGGCAACTATTATTTCCAGACGAATATGAATATTCACTGCTGTTAGCCCGTGTACTGCAGGCAGCGGGGCAAAATAAGCAAGCCTTGAACAGTTTGAATCTGATCCCTGATACTAGCGCATTAGCGGTAAAAAAATGGCATCAGCAAAGTGATTTAGCCCAGAAAGAACAAAACTTCCCCGTTGCAGAGCAGAGCTTTAGGCAACTTGCCAAAAATGAGCCTAGCCAAGGGCGATGGTGGATGGGATTGGGTTACGCACTTGATGCTCAAAAAAACTATACAGAGGCTAAAAATGCCTACAACCAAGCTTTGGCCCAAGGGAATCTCTCTTCTCAAGCGCAAGCCTATGTTGATAATCGATTGGTGCAGTTAGGAGCATTCCAGTGAAGCCTAAGTTAAAAATGCGTTTAGGTGATCTTCTCGTTCAAGAGCACATTATTACCGACGAACAACTCGGCCAAGCGCTTAGTGAACAGCGTACCAGCGGGAAAAAACTCGGGCGTACATTAATTGATCTTTCATCGATCACTGAAGAGCAGCTGCTACAGTTTTTATCTCATCAGCTCAATATTCCTTTTTTAGATATCAGTAAACGTTCAATTGCTGCTGCAGTTGTTGGACTACTACCAGAAGTGCAAGCGCGTCGTTATCGCGCCTTAGTGGTGGAAGATAATGGGGATTCGGTGTTGGTGGCGATGAGCGACCCTGCCGATCTACAAGCCATGGACACACTTGAGGGCTTACTTGTCCCCAAGCGTATTTCCATTGCGGTGGTGACCGAAAGGCAACTGCTTGATGCTTTCGATAACCTTTATCGTCGTACGGACGAAATCGCGCAAATAGCGGGTAAGCTCGAAGAAGAGTATTCCGCTGACGATCTGTTCGATCTCGCCAGCCTAACGGACGGCGACAGTGATAATGAAACCACCGTTGTTAAGTTATTACAGTCAATATTTGAAGATGCAGTGCAGATGCGCGCATCAGATATCCATATTGAACCGGGTGAGAATGCATTAAGGATCCGTCAACGTATTGATGGACAACTGCATGAAAATATACTGCCTGAAGTCAATATAGCGGCAGCCCTAGTGCTGCGATTGAAACTGATGGCTGGACTCGATATTTCTGAAAAGCGTCTGCCACAAGATGGTCGTTTTCACATGGAGATCAAGGGCCATAAGATAGACGTGCGTATGTCTACTATGCCTATTTACCATGGTGAGTCCGTAGTAATGCGTCTTCTCGATCAATCGGCAGGTTTGCTGACATTAAATGAAACGGGTATGCCACCTGAAATGCTGGCGCGTATTCGCCGGCAGATTAAGCGTCCTCATGGCATGCTTTTGGTCACAGGGCCAACGGGTAGCGGTAAAACCACTACCTTGTATGGCGTACTCAGTGAGCTTAATACCGCTGACAGAAAAATTATCACCGTAGAAGATCCTGTCGAGTACCAACTACCGCGTATTAACCAGGTGCAAGTGAATCACAAGATTGGCCTCGACTTTTCTAATGTATTAAGAACAACCTTGCGCCAAGATCCCGATATCATCATGGTCGGTGAGATGCGAGATCAGGAGACCGTAGAGATTGGTCTACGTGGTGCCCTTACTGGTCACTTTGTACTGTCAACGTTACACACTAACGATGCTGTCACCAGTGCGTTAAGACTGTTAGACATGGGCGCGGCGGCTTACTTAGTCGCAAGTGCCTTAAGAGTGATTATTGCGCAGCGTCTGGTACGTCGAGTGTGTCAAAACTGTGCTATTCCTTATACGTTAACCGCACAAGATAAAGTATGGCTAACAACCGTCAGTAAAATTGACATCTCAAAGGCGACCTTTAGAGTTGGAACCGGCTGTCAAAGCTGTAACGGTAGCGGTTATCGCGGCCGTATCGGTGTGTTTGAAATCCTAGAGTTAGACGAGCCAATGGTCGAAGCTATGCGTTCAGGTAATCCGCAGGAGTTTACGAATGCGGCCTATAACAGTCCTAACTTTACCCCGTTAGCCGAGTCAGCTTTAGAGTATCTAGCACAAGGCATGACGACCATTGAAGAGGTGGCCAAGCTGGTTGAAGATGTCAGTGATGATACGCTCAATGTGAGTGAGGGTTCATAATGCCGACATATCAGTATCGCGGACGCAGTGCGCTAGGAGAGCAAGTGACTGGGCAACTAGACGCTAGCTCAGAAAGTGCCGCGGCCGACCAGCTGATGTCTCGTGGTGTTATTCCGCTTGAGCTATCGCCTGCAAAAGAGGTGAAAGAGTTTACTCTTAAATCGCTTTTCAAAGGCAAAGTGGCGCTGGATGAACTGCAAATATTTACCCGTCAGATGTATTCGTTAACCCGTTCAGGCATTCCAATGTTAAGAGCGATAGCGGGCCTTTCCGAGACCACGCATTCACAACGGATGAAAGATGCACTGAATAATATCTCAGAGCAGCTCACTTCAGGCAGACCCCT